>JAZQAP010000583.1:0-3665 GCA_045545275.1 Thermoguttaceae bacterium
CCCCAGTTTAACAGAGTTCGTCATTTCAAGATAGCTCCTCAAATCGAAAACGATAAAAACGCCGCCGTTTCCGACGGTCGTTAGCGAAAGCGACGACTTTCCGCCGCCCGCCCGTTAATTTCCTCGAACGCCAACCTAGGACGCTCGTATTTCAAAACGCCGCCCGACTTTCGCCGAAACGGCGTTAACTCGCCTAAAGCGGTCAAGATTAGCGTCTTCCCAACGCTTGCGACGCTACGACGATATTTCGATTAGTTTAACTCAAGTCGCGTTTCACGCTAGGGGTTAGACGAGTTAGGTTTCGCAAAATTCGTCAAAATTTGTCGTTTTTCTTAAAAAAATCTCGCAAAGGCGTTAAAATCGGCGTCTTTTGCCAACTCCAGCCGTTAAGATCGACAAGACGCGCAAAACTGAAAAAACAAGCGAAACGCGCAAGAAACGCAAAAACGCCGCGTCCGGAGACGCGACGTTTCAAAAGTCGACGCAAACGCTCGACTTATTTTTCTTCGACTTCGACTTCTTCGCGCACCGACGCGCCGAGGTCGAACGTTTCGGCGACCTTCCCTTCGCCGACGGTAATCGTCAACGGGGTCGTGTCGGCGGCGGTAAATTCTTGCGCCACCACCGACGTGCGGGTGAACGCGACCGCGGCTCCTCCGGCGGCGTCGACGTCGCGATTCCATTTTTCCATCGCGGCGGGATCGCCGGTCGGCGGCGGGCCGAATTCGCCGTAGTCGATTTCGTCTTTCGCGCCGACGATCACTTTATACGAACCCGGAACGGCGCCCTTGTATTTGCCGTCCGTTTTCATTTCGGCGACGCCGCCGGCGTCGGTTTTCCCGACCGCGGCGTAGGAGCCGGAGTCCGGAATCATCGTAACGCTGGCGTCGGCGAGGCCTTTGCCGTCGAGCGTCAGGGTGATCGTCGTCGGAACCGGTTTCGGCATACCCGCCGGGAGTTTTTCGCCGCCGCACCCGAACGCCGCGACGAGCGCGAGCGCCGCCGGAGCCGCGACAAGGAATTTTGCCAACTTCATTTTCGTTTCCTTATTCAAGCAAAGCGACGCGACCGGAGCCGCGCCGCAGTTTTGGTTTAACGCTAAATTCACCGTTATTGGCCGCCGGTTTCGCCGCCCGCCGGAACGCCGAGAGCGCCCCAAACGCCGAAGATACTCTTCGCGCGGGCGCGGTTTGGTTTTTCGGTCGGGTAGGAGCCGCGGTCGCTCGTTTCGCCGACGAAACGAACGGAAACGTCCGTCGTCGCCTCGCGTCGCAGGCGGTCGTCCGATCGCTCAAGCGTTCGCCGTCCCGCCCGCCGTTCGTCGGCGCGAAACCGCGACGCGCCTTAAACGCTCGCTTCAAGGCGTTTTAAGTCGCGTCGGTTCGCGGTCGGAATTATTGAACGTCGGTTTCGCCGCCCGCCGGGGTTCCCATCGCGCCCCAAACGCCGAAGAGGCTCTTCGCGCGGCCGTGATTTTGCTTTTCGGTCAGGTAGGAGCCGCAGTTGATCGTTTCGCTAACGAAGCGGACGGAACCGTCCATCATCGCCGCGTTGACGCCGCCCGAGTGGTTCGACGACGCGGAGACGATCCCCCAGTTGTTGTCCATCGTGCCGTTAATGCAACTCGGCGAGTTCGGCGGGAAAACGGTGTTGAAGCCGGTAACGCAGATGCGCCCGTCGGCCCAACGGCAACCGCGCCAACCGGAGGCGGCGACGTAACCGTCGGGGTCGTAAGACGTATTGTCGTCCGGGTCGCGAGAGTTGAAGCAGTTGGCGCGCGAGGTCAGGTTGCTGTCGACGCTGGCGACGCTGGTCGGGCTCCCGGTGCCGAGAACCCCGCCCTTCACTTTCATCGAACTCGAAACGTCGGCGCTAACGGTTTCGCTGCAGAAGAGCGTGTTGCTCGTGCCGTCGGTCGCGGCGGCCATCGACTTCCACATGAACGGGTTGAAGAGCGAACGCGGGCGCGTGTCGTTGGCGGTCGACCAACCTTCGAAGCGTTCGCAGTCCCACATACCGTCGCCGCGAGAAAGAGCGACGTTCGAACGCCAAACGTGCGATTTGTCCGGCGACGGTTGCGACGAATTGCCGTCCGACGGGCAAAGGAACGCCGAAATTTGCGCGTCGATAGCGCTTCCGTCTTGATCGGTCCAAGGTTGCGGCGTGTTTCCGGTCGTCCCGGTCGCGATGATCGCGTCGTAAACCGCGCCTTGTTCGACGTAAGGCAGAAGCGCGAAGTTAATCGAGTAACCGGTGTTCGCGCCGCCGTTGTCGAGCCCTTCGCTCATACGACCGTAAGTCCCCGCCGTGCAGCGCGACGCCGGGAGTTTGTTGTTCGCGTCGTGATAGTTTTGCACCGCCAACGCGAATTGTTTCAGCTGGTTCGTGCATTGCATACGGCGCGCCGCTTCGCGAGCCGCTTGAACGGCCGGCAACAGCAAACCGATCAAAATACCGATGATCGCGATAACGACCAACAATTCGACGAGCGTAAAGCCGCGAAGTCGACCGCCTCTCCATTTTAACGCTTTCGACATAACTTAACCTCTAAAATCTACAAGGGAATAAATAATATGGAAGCCGCGACAAGCGTAATTCTCGCGGCGCGGCGGCTCGTTTCGCCGACGCCGCGCCGCAAAAGTCCCGGCGACGCTTAAGATTGTACCGAACGCCGCGCCGCAACGCAAGCCTTTTTCCCCATTTTGCCGAAAAAAAAACCAATCCTCCCTCAAAGCCGCCCAATTTTAGCGATTTTGAGTCGTTTTCCGCCGACTTCGCGTCAAAATAAGAAAAATACGCGACTTAGGGAAGACCGTCGACCAAGAAAAGACGCGCCGTCGCGACCGAAACCGGCCCCGACGGCGAGCGGCGAAAGTTTGCCGTTTCGAACTTCAACGGTTCGACGGCGCGCTTTTCCCTTCTCTTATTTCACTTCGACTTCGACCTCTTCCCGCGTCGAGGCGCCGAGGTCGAACGTTTCGGCGTTTTTGCCGTCTTTAACGGTAATCGTCAACGGGGTCGTTTCGACGGCGGTAAACTCCGGCGCGACGAGCGAATAGCGTTTGAATTGGGCGACGCCGCCGCTTTCCTCGACGGCGTAACTCCATTTTTCGAGCGCGATCGGGTCGTCTTTCGGCGGCGGGCCGAACTCGCCGTAATCGACTTCGTCCTTCGCCGAAACAACGACTTTGTACTCGCCCGGGACGGCGCCCTTGTATTGGCCGTCGACCTTCATTTCGGCGACGCCGCTTCCGTCCGTTTGCCCGAGCGCCGTCCATTGGTTCGAGTCGTCCGCCGGAATCAGCGAGACGTTCGCGTCGGCGAGGCCTTTTCCGTCGAGCGTTAGGGTAATCGTCGTCGGTTGCGGTTTCGGCATTCCGTCCGGAAGTTTTTTCCCGCCGCACCCGAACGACGCGACGAGCGCGAAAGCCGCCGAAAACGCGACGCCGTATTTCCAGTTGAGCTTCATTTCCGTTTCTCCTTTCTCTCGTCGTTGCGTTAAAACGTCGTCGTTTCGCCGCCCGCCGGGGTTCCCATCGCGCCCCAAACGCCGAACAAACTTTTCGCTTGTTTCAGGTTTTGAAGTTGCGTCAGGTACCCGCCGCAGTCGATCGTTTCGCTAACGAAGCGAACGGAACCGAAGTCGGATCGTAGCCATGTCGTTC
>JAZQAP010000584.1:0-9741 GCA_045545275.1 Thermoguttaceae bacterium
GTTCCCGACGACCTTCAAGACGCTAATTTCGACGCGGTCGTCGACGACGATCCGCTCTTGTTTCGGCTTGGCGGAGAGTATCAACATCGCGCGGCCTCCTCGGCGACGTCGGCGCTCGTTTCGCTTCCGGAGACTCGCGCCTTGCGTTCGCGTTCGTTGAAGAGTCGGAGCAATTTCCCGACGCCTCGGGAGATTTGCGCGACGCGACCGGGCGCGTCGTCGCCGAAGATCGCGGCGAGTTCCGCGTCGGTCGCGCCGGTTTCGTAATAAGCGATCAGGATTTTTTTATCGCGCGGCGTCAAAAACGCCCTAATCGCGACGGCGAGCGGCTCCGGAAACGGTTCGCCGGTTGGCGGTTGAGTAAGGTTCATTGTTCGGCGTCCTTTGTTTTTTCGATTTGAGTTTCGGCGTTAGTTTCCGCGACTTTCGCCTCGCCCCTCGCTTCTTGGGGGCTCGCTACAGCAACGTTAAACCCGCGTTCGATTTTAAAGAGGCGGTCGACGAGGACGTTCCGTTCCAATTCGACCTTACGGAGCCGTTGGAGCGCCGTTTTGACGCGAACGCTCCAAAACTTCGTCGCGACGATCGCTCCTAAAAGCGTGCAGCCGGCAAACGACGCCGTCAAAAATAAAAAGTCGTTCATTATTGTTTCTCCTTAGGGGCGAGGTAAATAAGGTGGAGACGGTCGTCGAGGCGACGGTCGCGCGGGTTCATGTCTTGCAAGGAGTCAAGGGCTTGCCTAACTCCCACTTCCCAATACTCGAAGTCGTGATCCTTGTAACGCTTGACGTAAATAACGACGTCGGCCCCCTCGGCCAAGACTTGACGAACGCGCTCCTTGACGTTTCCGACGAAGACCGGTTTCCAGACGATCGCGCCGTAAACGGGGAGCTTGCGCAACCCAAACGCTTTCATCGTTCGCCGTTGAATCGCTCCGCAACGCGCGACGCGTCGCCGACGCTTGCGCCAAAGGCGTTTCATTGTTCGGACTCCTTTTTACCGTTCTTCGGAGACGACGACAACGTTCGAAGCGGTAACGCGCTTGCCGTCGACAAGAATCACAACGTGATTTTGTTTGAAGTCGAGCAACGTCGCGGCGCCGTCGTACTCCTTCAACTTCTTGCCGTCGAGCGAATACAGCTCGACGCTTCGCGGAATGCCGGTCGTTTCGCTTCGGATTTTTTTAAACCCTTGCTCGACGCGAGCGCAACCGAAAAAGAACGTCACCAACGCAATAAGCAGAGCGACGGCCATAAGGACGTGTAACAACGTAAATCCTTTTTTCATTGTTCGGGCTCCTTACTGGATTCCTTGACTTCACGCAAAATCGGCGCGTATCCAACGATTTCATATTTAGGAATTTGAGGCCCTAACGGAGGTCGAAAGGCCAACAGTTTGATTTGCATTTCGTGCCCGCTTCCCCGACCGTTCGTGCAAATAAGTTGAGCGCGCGAGAGATAGGACAAATAATTAAGGATAGCGAAATCGGCCTCGCCCGTTTGACGCCAAACAATATCCATCATCTCGCCCAGCGTAACGTATTCGCGCTCCGGAAACGCCAAGTGCAAGCGTCGCAACGCCGCGATAATCGCAAGCGATAGCACGGGAACGATATGGTGATCTTCGCCGACGATTTCGTCCCAAAGCTCTTCGACGGTTAGGTTTAACTTCCATTTTGGGTCTTCTTTGTTGTCAAGCCACATTTTATTTCTCTTTGTTAAAAAAGGCGTTGCGGGCCTAGTTCGGCGGTTGACGCCACTCGCGCGCCGAACGGCTCTCGAGGCGGAATCGCGGTTACCTCGGAAAGCGGTTGTCGCCCGCAACGCTTGGGAAAGCCCGGCGAGCCGCCGATTGCAGTCGAGGGCTCGTCCAAAAGGTTGGCGCTCAAAGAATCAAAAAACGCCAACCTCTTGTCGGCTTGTTCGATTGATTAACGAGCTTTTAACGCGGCGAGCATACCGTCGACGTAGGTCTCGACGAGCCGAAAAAGGTCGGCGTTCAACGCGCGAATTTTTTCAACAAACGAACGTTCGAGTTCTTGATTGAGTTCCATTGTCGTTTATCCTTAATTAACGAGCCGCAGTCCAAGCTCGACGCCCGGGACCAATCAGGCGGCAAACAAACGCGATTTTGAAGAACAGCAGACAAAATCGCGTTTTTTGTCGACTGCGGCTCTTTTGTTGACCTGCAATCATTCTAATGACTATTTTTTGTTTGTCAACACACAGTACGGAAAATTTTTAGTGTTTTCTGTTGACGGTTCAACAAAAGTTGTTAAAATCTAATCGAGAGGTTAAAAAATGACTATTAACGACAGAATCAAATTAGTTCGCGGCAAGATGTCGCAACGTGAATTTGGCGAGCGTATTGGCGCGACGCGAAATCAAGTCGCTTTTGCCGAAGGCGACGGCCATACCGTTACCGGCTTGTTTATCGCTTCCGTAAGCGGCAATTTTGGCGTTCGTACAGAATGGCTGTTGACCGGCGAGGGCGATATGTACGTTCAGAAGAACGGGGAGCCGCAAAAGTCTCCGCGCGAATTGGCCGAGCAATATCTGCTCGAGAAGTTCCGCGCCTTACCGCCGGAGCTTCAAGAAGACGTCGTGAACTTCTGTAGTCTCTTTGTCGATGAAAGGAAGCGAAATTTAAAAAAACGTCTCGACTCGCACTCTGCTACTGATTGCCAAGACGGCGCTTGAAGAGCTTGAACGCCTCGAGTAACACAATAGCTAACCTTAAAATCCGCCTCGCCGCCGGACCAAATATGCGGCGAGACGGGTTAGAAAGAACAGAAAATGACGGAAGACTGTGTTCAAACGCAATGTTGTAAACTTTCCCCTCTTGAAATGGATCCAAACAATCCCTGGAAAGACGACGCTCTTATGCGCGAAAATTTTGCCGTAAGTCTCTCCAACTTTGTCAAAACGGAAACAAATCCTATAACAATCGCCGTAGACGGCAAATGGGGGACGGGAAAAACGTTTTTTTTAAATCGTTGGAAAGCCTCTTTGGAAAAGGAAGGCGCGACGGTCGTTTTCATCAATGTTTGGGAAGACGATTTTATCGATAATCCAATGTTGACTATTTTGGGACAACTGAATGAAAAAATAAACGATTGCGATAAAGCCGCAAAATTTCCTGAAGTTATTTCCAAAGTTAAAAACAAACTGCCGCAGTTGTTTATAAACGGCGGATTACGCCTCCTAAACGCCGCTACATACGGGGTATTGCCCGATAACAAAGAGGCGTATTGCTCCGTCGAAAGAAAAGCCGTCGATATATACGCCGACAGGTTGGCTCAAAAAAATTCTTTCAAGGAACAGCTTACCCAATTTGCTCAAGCGGTTTATGAAGAAACGAACGGCCCGTTGATTTTTATTATCGACGAACTAGATCGTTGCCGTCCGACTTATTCGATTGAATTTCTAGAGCGCGTTAAACATTTTTTCGACGTTCCGCACGTCGTTTTCGTTATGGGAGTCGATTTAAACAATCTTAAAAAATCGATTTGTTCGGTTTACGGCGATATTGAAATCGACGATTATCTTCGACGCTTTTTTGATTTTGAGTTTCGACTCCCAGAATTGCCTGCCGATATTTATTTTGACGCTTTAGCCAAACGTTATCAACTTGTTCCGGACTCTCTTTGGAAAAATGCTTATAGAACGGAATACTACGGCTATCAAATAGCAAGATACTGCCTCGATAAAAAATCTGTTTCGCTTCGGCAAATAGAGTACTTTATGCGTATGCTTGTTTTAGCCTTACAAAAAAGAAATATGTCCGACGATGAACGTAACGCTTTTTTTATCTTCATGACTTTAAAAATAATCCAACAAGATTTATATGACGAGGTGAAAACAAATAAAAAGACTTTATTAGATGTCATCGACTACTTAGCAGAATTTTTAAAGGGCTATGAAGCGCAAAAATACGATCGCTACTATATCTATCAAAATAGTTTTGTCGTGCTCCTTTATAAAATGTTTATCAATTCATCAACCGATATGCAAAATGAAGTCGAAAAGTGGAACGCTTTTCTGAAATCCGAATGCAGCGGTTCGTTGATTTTCGCAAAATCAACACTGAATTTAAGTCAAGACAAACAGTTACAGCTAGCGCAGGAGGTTGTTAGAAATGCGAATGGATTTAGATTTTGCATTACTAAAGACGAATTGTTCGGGCAACTTGAAATTTCACATACATTTTTTTCAGGAAAACACGTTTTTTGTTCTTAACAATGAACGCTGCATTCTCGGAAAATGAAACAATCAACACGCTTGAATCATAACCTAACCTAAAAACCGCTTCGCCGCCGCGACGCCACTCCGCGACGGCAACCCCAAGGAATCGCAATGTCAGAACCGTTACGCCTCAATTTCTTAGATGTAGTTGATTCAATTATGTTTCAAGGTTATAAAAGCTATCAAGGCTTGTCGACAGAAAGACATTACTTAGAACGTTTACAAAACGTCAATGTTTTAATGGGGAAAAACAACTCCGGCAAATCGAGCGTCGTCGAACTTCTCGAAGCGTGTTTTAAGACTTACAAGAGGACGCCTGTTACTCATTTTGAAATCAGAGCGTCTAAAAGTAAAAACGTGTTGCCCCAACTTCAACGCGACGAATTTAGTAGAATAGGTTTACGTTACGATAGGTCGCTGTACCGAATAACCAAGGATTTACGCGAATACGGCAACTTTGCTTTAATCGACGTCGATTTATCGGTTCTGTTCGACCAAGGCAGCGAGCATTATAAACATTGTTCGTTTAGGCCTAAACAAGAAATATATGCCGACGAAGAGGTGTGGCGTCGAGTTTATGCAAACAATGTTGGAGACAATTTAAAAAAATTCCGGCTTTTTCGTTTAGCGGCGGATCGCGATATTCGTCCGGAAGTCGAATCGGACGTTGAAAATCTTGAATCTAACGGCGAAGGCGCGACAAACCTTGTTCGCCGCCTGTTGCTTCACGAAAAGCATGACGCCGGAGCTTTCAAAAATAAGTTCCTTGCCGCGCTTAATGAAATTATCGGAAACGATGGAAAATTTGCCGACATACAGGTTTTGCAACTCGAAGCGAAAGAAGGCGAGTCGCATCTTTGGGAGGTATTTCTTGAAGAAGAGTCGCGCCCGGGTCGTTTTCCTCTTTCCGCTTGCGGAAGCGGGTTAAAAACGATTATTTTAATGTTGCTGAATTTGCTTGCTTTCCCTGCAATAGAGCAAAAAAGGCGGAGGAATTTTACGCCTTGCTTCGCATTTGAAGAACTTGAAAACAACCTTCATCCGGCGGTTCAACGGAGGCTTTTTCAATTCGTTTACGAGCATTCTCTGAAAACAGGAGAAGTCGTTTTCATTACGACGCATTCAAACGTCGCTATCAACGCGTTTTACGGTCAAGAGAGCGTCGCTTTTTATCAAATTACGCGCGACGAATCGGGTTCGCATATTTCGCGCGTTTCCGATACGCCGACCGTTCTCGACGCGATGCAAGACCTTGGCGTCCGCGCCGCCGATATTTTGCAGACTAACGGCGTTATTTGGGTCGAAGGGCCGTCCGACCAGGTTTATATCGAACGCTGGCTTCAAATTTATCAAGAAACCGAAAAGGTCGACCGTAGGATTCGCAAGGGCTTCGATTATCAATACTTACAATACGGCGGCACCTGTCTTCCTCATTATTCGGGCGATATAGAATGTCAGACTCAAGATTTGATTCAAGTTTTCAGAATCAACAGAAACGCCGTTATCGTTATGGATAGCGATATAAGAACGAGCGACGACGAAATCAAAGAACATAAAAAGCGGATTGTCGACGAGTTTCAAACCGCTTCGTCTTTCGCTTGGGTTACGGCTGGGAAAGAAATCGAAAACTATGTGGATTCTAAACTATGGGAACAAAAGTTGGGAACGTCTGAACCGCTTGGGCAATACGATTGTTTCCCCGACTACTGCAAACAGGCCCCAAAGCATAAAAGCGCAAAGAAAGTCAATTTGGCGCGAGAAATTGTTGAGCAAATAAACGCCGATAACTGGGAACAGTACGACCTAAAAGAAAAAATTGCTGAAATATACGCTCGAATTTGCCAATGGAACGCCTAAGCTCCAAGACCTCGAAAAAACGAAACAACCGCTTCGCTTGAATCATAACCTAACCTAAAAACAACCGCTTCGCCGTCGCGACGCCACTCCGCGACGGCAAAGCTAGGAGTCGCAAAATGAACTTGAAGAACGTCGGGAGCGTCGCGCTCCTGTTGGCCGCCGTCGCGTGTTTTGCGTTCGGCGTTGGTAAGAGTCGTCTTTTAACCTTGGAGAGCGTCGCCGCCGAAGCCGAAGTTTCGCAAACGGAAGGGCCTAACCAAGCGGGCGTCGCGGACGTCGCGAAAGAGGCGACGACCCGTTCGTTTTTCGAGAGCCTCGGGGCGTGGTCGGCGGGGATTGTTATCGCTGCGATTATGGGAATTATCGGATTTTTCAGGAAGAAGATTTTCGGGATTTGGAAGCGCGAAAAATTGTCGGATTTGGAGCGCAACCTGTTGCGCGCGCTCGCGACGCCGGGCGAGAAGGTCGTTATTCGCCGCCTCAAGACGATCGGCTTCGACGAGTATTCTTGCAACCGCTTCCAACTTCCGCAGGATACGCCCGAACAAAAGGACGCCTTAGAACAAGCCCTCGACCGTTTAACGGCCCTCGGATACGCCGAGCATACGGCGACCAGTCGAATCGACGACGAATGGACGGCGAGTTTTCAAGAACGCGAAAAGGCGAAGCGTAAAGGCGCGCCGCCGACGGACTTTCCCCGAATCTAAGACGAACGCCTAAGGAGTCTATCCCAATGGAAGAACGCGAAGAGAATACGGAAATGATCGTCTATCCGTTGCCGAACGGACGCGGACAGGTCGCGCTTACGGCTCGCGACGGCGCGGTTTGGGCGTCGCAGAAGCAGATCGCCGAACTTTTTTCCACCTCCAAGCCGAATATTAGCGTTCACATCGCTAATATCTTCGAAGAAAAGGAGTTGGACGAAAATTCAGTTGTTAAGGATTATTTAACAACTGCCGCGGACGGCAAAAAATACGTCGTGCGCTTTTACGCCTTGCCGGTTATTCTCGCGGTCGGCTTTCGCGTTCGCGGAATCGGCGGGACGCTCTTTCGTCAGTGGGCGACGCGGAATTTGGCCGAGTATCTCGTCAAGGGGTTCGTGATCGACGACGAACGGCTCAAGAACCCGGACGGGCGGCCCGACTACTTCGACGAGTTGCTCGCGCGGATTCGCGATATTCGAGCGTCCGAGAAGCGGTTTTATCAGAAGTTGCGCGACCTCTTCGCCCTCGCCGTCGATTACGATTCGACCGACAAGGCGACCCAAATGTTCTTCGCCGAGACGCAAAACAAGCTCCTTTACGCCGTTACCGGGAAGACCGCCGCGGAAATCGTCGCGTCGCGGGCCGACGCCGAAAAGCCGAATATGAACCTGAAGACGTGGAACGGCTCGATCGTGCGCAAGGGCGACGTCGTCGTCGCGAAGAATTACCTCGACGACGAAGAAATCGACGAACTGAACCGGCTCGTCGTCGTCTTTTTGGAGTCCGCCGAGCTTCGGGCCAAGCGTCGCCAAAACTTGACGACCGAGTTTTGGCGCGAAACGGTCGACCGGCTCTTGGAGTTCAACGACCGGGATATTTTGCGCGGACACGGTCGAATCGGCGCGAAAGCGGCGGAGGCGTTCGCCCGCGAGGAATACGCCAAGTTCGACGCAAAACGCAAAGCCGCCGAAGCGCTCGCCGCCGATCGCGACGATTTGGCGACGCTCGACCTGCTCGAAGAAGAAGTCAAAAAGCGTCCAAAAGGCGTCGAGAAGTCGAAAAAACGTCGCGACGAACGCCCGTAACGCTCTTGCGTCGACGCGTAAACGTCGAAAAACGCTAAATCTTGCCGAATCTTCGCCGTTTTGCGGTCGCGTCTCTTGCGCCGCGCTCTTTTCGGCGCTATAATCGCCCCCAAACCCGAAAGGTACTTCCCGCCCCCTCCCCAACCCTTCGAGGCGTCGGACAGCTCGAGGGAGGGGGGTAACTACACACACCTGTCGGGAAAAAACGAGAAAACGAGAGGCGAAGCGATGGGGTTCGATTTACAACGGCTTTTTTCTATTGCGACAGTCTATAACGCGCATCAGATTGTTCGTTGGAGCGTCAAGCTCGGCGAAACGATGGAGGAAAGCAAACGGCAAGCCGCCGAAGCCGCTAAAAACGACGACAAAAACGAACTTTATAAAGAGCGCTACAACGTCGTCGTTAAGGTCTCGCCCTCCGCGCTTTACGAATCGTTCGATCGGGTAGGCGCGGGAACTCCCGGCGTCGGCTTCCACCTTAAACGAGAAAGCGGCTTCCTCGTCGCGACGGTCGCGCCGCTCGCGCTCGCGGTCTCGCTTTCGACGGCGACGCTTTGCGCTTGCCTCTTTTACCATCGATGGCTTACGCCGTCCGACGCGCTCGTCGCTCGACGCGTTCAAGCCGAAGAGGAACGGCTCGGGCGCAAGCTCCAACCGTTCGAAATCGGCGAACAGCGCCGACGTTTGGCGCCCGGCGAACTCGCTTGGTATTGGCACGCGCTCGCGCTCGCGTCGATCGGCTTGACCGGCGCGGCGACCGTCGCCGCCTACCGTTACGACGGCAAGCCCGACCTTGACAAGCGAAAAGAATTTATCTCGAAACTGAACGAATAGATGGCTTTTTACGGTTCCGATCAACGCGATTACGAAGCGCGTCGCCGACGCGAAAAAGGAAAAAACGTCAACGAAATCGGCCCGATTCCGAAGTGCGCCGACCTTGCGCTCCGGAACGAACTCGAAGCGAACCCGGCGCGCTGGCTTCGCGAAATCTTGCCGGACGTCTATTTCGCCGAGTTCTCCGCTAAGCAACTCGAAATTATCGACGTCGTTTGGAACGCGCTCGTTAGCGGCGCTTGGAAGAACGTCGAAGCGTATCGCGGGTTCGGAAAAACGTCGCTCCTTAGCGGCCTTCTCTTTAAAGCGCTTTGTCAAGGCGTCATTCGCCACGCGATCTACGTTACCGCCGAAGGAGGCGCGTCGGTCGCCCAAGCCGCCGAATGGTTCGGCGCCGCGCTTTACGACAATTACGAAGCGCGCGGCGACGACGCCCGCCTCTTCACCCGGCTCTATCCGGAAATCTCTTACCCGCTCCAACGCCGCGAGGGCAAAGCGCAACGTCCGCTGACCTTCAACGGCGAACCGGTCGGCGCCGAGCTAAAAGCCGACCGAATCGTCTTCCCGAATATCGTCGGTTCCCGTTGCGCCGGGTCGCTCTTGCGGTTTACGTCGATCGGAGGCGGCGGCTTGCGCGGTTCGAACCACACGATCCCGCGCGTCGGCTCGTTCCGCGTCGGGGCGGTGATGCTCGACGATATTCAAAACGACGCGACCGCCAAGAGCGCCGTCGAAGTCGAGTCGATTATCTCGACGATTCAAAAGACGATTCGCGGGCTGGCCGGTCGCCGCGCCGACGGAACGCGGGAGTCGCTGGCCGTCGTCTCCGCGATCACGCAGTTCGCGCCCGCCGACGTCGCCGAACGAATGATTACCGACTTGCCGGAGTTCGGGACGCTCGTCGTTCCGTTTGTTCGCCGCCTTCCGGACTCGCTCGACGAATGGCGCCGGTACCGCGACTTCCGCGACGCGACGCTTCGTAAGTCGCCGGACGTCGGCGCGGCCCGCGTCGAGTTG
>JAZQAP010000585.1:0-1802 GCA_045545275.1 Thermoguttaceae bacterium
CGTATTGTTTTAGCCGCTGTTCTACGCAAGAGGATATTATATGAAGATTCGATGTCGCCGCGATAAGTTTTTACCGCTCTTTTCCTTGACCGCGTCTTTCGCCGCGACGCGCGACGTTCGTCCCGCGTTGCAAAACGTCAAATTGTCGGCCGTCGATTCGAGCGTTCTTTTAATGGCCACCGACGGCGACGTCGGCGCTCGCGTTGAAATTGCGCAAAGCGACGCGATTACCGTCGAAGAAACGGGCGACGTTATCCTTCCGGCGAAGCTGCTTCGTAAAATTCTCGCCGAAACGACGACGGAAGAAACGGTTATCGAAGCCGAAGGCACGTCGTTGGTCGTAACCGGCGAGAATTTCCGTTATCAGCTGACGACTTGCGAAGCGAGCGATTTTCCGCCGGTCGCGTCGTTCGACGCCGAAGCGTATCATAAAATCCCGACGAAAGTGTTCGGCGAGATGATTCGCCGCACCGCGTTCGCGATCGACGCGGAAAATTCGCACTACGCGTTGGGCGGCGTTTTGATGAACTTCGTCGGCGACCGCGTTTCGGCGGTCGCGACCGACGGTCGGCGCTTGGCGTTCCAAGAGGGCGTCGCGGAAGCGGTCGGCGCTCACGAATCGGAAAACAAGACGATTTTCCCGCCGCGCGCTTTGAATTTAATCGAACGCGCTTTCGGCGACGTCGACGAAGCGTTGGTCGCGGTCAACGAAGGCCAAGCGTTGATTAAGATCGGTTCGTTCGTCGTTTCCAGCACCTTGATCGACGGGCGTTTCCCGAACTGGCGCGCGATTTTCCCGGAAAAAAGCGGTCGCAAAAAGGTCGATTTTATCGCGGGCCCGCTCGCGTCGGCGGTGCGTCAAGCGGAGATCGTCGCGTCGGAAAAGAAGCCGGGCGTTTGGCTCAATTTCGAACCGGGCAAGGTCGTCGTCGCGGCGGCGGGCGAGGAAATCGGCGAATCGAGCGTCCAAATTCCGATTTCTTACGACGACGAAAAGACCGCGTTGCGGCTCGACTCGAAGTTTTTGAGCGATTTTCTGCGGTGTCTCGCGCCGGAAGAGACGGTTTCGTTCTACTTCCTGGCGGATAAACCGGCTCTTTTCGAGACTTCCGACGGCTACTCTTACGTCGTGATGCCGTTGACCTAAAGAAACGGGACGCTTAACCAATGAAAAGACGGACGTTTATAAGCGCGTTGTTCGGCGGCGTCGCGTTGGCGCTCGGAGAAAAAAAAGAGGCGGCGGCGAACAACGAAACCGCGTCGAAAAGCGCCGATTGGGAACGGTTTGAGTTCGCCGAACGAAAAATGGGCGTTCCGACGCGAATCGTAATGCACGCGCCGGACGCCGAGACCGCGAACGCCGCGGCCGACGCCGTTTGGAAGCGTTTCGACGAACTGAACGCCGCGCTCTCCGATTACGCTTCGGAAAGCGAAATCGTTCGAGTCTGTCGCGAATCGGGCAAAATCGGCGCGCCGGTCGCGATTAGCGACGACTTGCGGCGAACGCTGGAAGAGTCGCGGCGTTTCTGCGTCTTGACCGGCGGCGCTTTCGACGCGACCGTCGGGCCGGTTGTAAAACTTTGGCGGAGAAGCCGTTACTTCGACGAACGCCCGCCGGAAAAAATCCTCGACGCGGCGAAGAAAACGGTCGGACTCGACGGCTGGAAACTAACCGACGCGGGCGTCGAAACCGCGCCGGGCGTTCGTTTCGACGTCGGCGGGATCGCCAAAGGGTTCGCGCTCGACGAAGCGTTGGCGACGCTAAAAACGTTCGGAATCGAATCGGCGCTGGTCGACGCGGG
>JAZQAP010000586.1:0-6430 GCA_045545275.1 Thermoguttaceae bacterium
TTGCCGTAATAGACGATACCCGGGAGGAACGCCGGGAGCCGCTCGCCGAGCGCTTCGAAGCGGACGGAAAGGGTCGCGTCGTTCCAGTCTTTCTCGCCGACGTAATCGAAGCGACGGACGCACTTTAGGAGACCGTTTTCGAGCGAGTAAACGTCGCGGACGGAGAGCTTGCCGCCGTCGAGTTCGAGTTCGCCGGTCAGAATCGTCGCGTCGCCAAACGTTCGCAACTCCTTCGCTTGTATATGTTTCCAACCGGACGGCGCGCCGTTTTCCCAAGCGGTCGCGACGGACCAAAGCCCCTCCGCCGGGGAACGAAGCGCGACGTCGCCCGCCGCGTTCTTCAAGCAAATCGAGTAAACGCCGTCCTTTTCGACGACGAAATCTTTCGAATCCCAACCGAGCGCCGCGTTCGAAGCGACGAGAAGCGCCAACGCCGCGACGCCGCAAACCGCGCCGTTTAACGACTTAACGATGCCGAGTAAAAAACCGTTCTTTCGTTTCATCAATCCGACTTTCGTTCAAATGGAGTCGACCGCCGCGCCGAACGCCAAAAACGCCGCGCTCGGGGGACGGTCGGGAACTTTCCGTCGATTATAAAGGATTCGCGCCGAAATTCCAAGCGGCGAACGCGATTTTGCGAAAAAAAACGGCAAGAAAACCGCCAAACGCCCCCGATCGGAAAGCGTTTTTCGCCGGCAACGCCTTTCCTCGGCGCGCTCGCCCCGTCGGCGACGTCGCATAACGCGAGCCGTTTCCCTTGCCGCAAAGCGCCGCGACGCGTCGCCAAACGGTTAAAAATCGCGACTTAAAACGATTTCATCGCAAGTCGCAGTCCGACGATTTCGGCTCGAAAATCGGGACGCGCGCAGCTGCGAGCAAACGAACGCAAGTTGTTTTCGCCGCATATAAACGAACCTCCCCGCGTCGTTCTGTTGGGGGCTTTAAGCGAATCCGTCGGATTGACGACCGTTTCCTTCGGATACCTGCCGAATCGGTCTTCACACCATTCGTCGACGTTGCCGTGCATATCGTACAGCCCCCAAGCGTTGGGCTTTTTTTGCGCGACGTCGCGAGTATGCATACTCTCCCAATCCCAATCTTTGTTGTACCACCCCATTTCGTCTACGTCGCCGGTTCCGCCGTAATCGCCGGTCGTTCCGGCTCGACACGCGTACTCCCACTCGGCTTCGGTCGGCAAACAAAAACGCGTTCCTTGCGGCGCCAAGGCGGTCAAGCGTTTTACGTATTCTTGGCAATCGAACCAACTTACCGACTCGACGGGACGATTTTCGCCTTGGAAATGGCTCGGCGATTCGCCCGTTACGCTAAACCACTGCTTTTGCGTTACTTGGGTCGCCAACAACCAAAAGCCGTCGGTTAAAACGACCTTGTGTTTGGTTCTTGGACTTCCCATCGTAAATTCGCCGGGCGGAATCCAACAAAACGGGAAATCGACGCCGTTCGCGACGACAAGCGCGTTTTCGCCCGCTTTTTTCTTTTGAATGCGCAAACTTATTTCCATCGCGAAAACCTCCGTCAAGAGCCAAAACCTGCGTCGCCAACCGTTGCAATTTCAAGCGTTAAACGGGCAAAAAGATACTCGCCGAACGCCGAACGCTTCGACGCCGCTTTCGATTATAAACGCGGCGTTTCGGAAAATCAAGCGTTTCGGCGAAAAAAGTTTTCGACGCGCCCCCAATTTCGGCGACGGCGGCACGACGTCAAGAAAGATTAACGCCGACGCAAACCGCGTCGGCCAAGAACTTGCAATACGCGACCGACACGACGTCGCAAGTTTAAGAAAATACGCCGATTACATTCCGTCGGCGCGACCGGATTCGACGCGGCGGTCGACGCAACCTCGACAAGAACGCGACTTAACGCCCCAAGCGGCGCGTTTCGGCGGCGAGTTCGACGAGCCAAGCCTCGACGATATACGGAAGGTTCGCGTTGCGGTCGATTTGCTCCAACGCGTCGAGCGTTCGTTCGGCGCAGCGAATCGCCGACTCGACGTTCCAACGCCCAAGTTCAAGCGCGGCGCGGAGATACGGCCCGACGACCGACGCGTCGCGAACCGGCGTCGCGCCTCGCGACGTCGCGTCGAGCGCGGCGACGAGCCCGCGATAAAATTCGAGCGCGGTCGCAAGGGTCGCCTGCAAACGTCGGCGACGCGGCGGCGCCTCCTTCCCGGCCTCCTCGACGAACTCGTTCAAACGCGCCGCGAAGTCGACGGCGTGTAAACGCTCTTTCGCCAACTCGCGCAACAGCTCCTGTTGGAACCCGGCGAACGGCTTGTCGAGCGCTTTTTCCGCTTCGACGAGCGAACCCCGCGAACGCCGCGCGACCGAGTCGGCCTCCTCCGGCGTTTCGACGCGGCCTCGGTCGAGCAAAATTTGCGCGATCGCGTCGGTCGCAAGCGGTTGAAATCTAAAGGTTTGACAGCGCGAGCGAATCGTCGGAAGCTGTTTCGTCGCGCTCGTTCCGATCAAGATGATCAGCGAGTTCGCCGGCGGCTCCTCCAACGTTTTCAGGAGCGCGTTCGCCCCCTCTTGGTTGAAAAAGTCCGCGTCGTCGATCACCGCGATCTTGCGGCCGCCCATATACGCCGTTTGGTTCAGCTCGAAACAGAGCCCGGCGCGCATTCGGTTGTCTTTGTCGCCGACCAAAAGTTCCAGCGGCAACAACGAACGCTCCGGCGGCTTGCAGACGTAATGAAAGTCCGGGTGCGTCGGGATTAACGCTTCGTCGACGTCGCGTCGCAACTCAAATTGACGGCAGCTTTCGCATTCGCCGCAAGGTTGGAAGCGGAGAAGTTCGGCGTCGCGGTCGAACTCTTGCGAATCGGCGGTTTGCGACGCGTCCGTCCAACCGTCGAGGAGCGCGGCGTCCCCTCGTTTCGGGAAATGACGGCGGCAAAGAAGCGTCTTCGCCAACGCGAACGCGAACGTCCGCTTCCCGACGCCGTTCGGGCCGACGAAAAGAAAACTTCCGCCGAGCCGCTTGCGTCGGTTCGCTCGCGCGAATTGGAGCGCAATCTCGTCGCAACCGAAAATTCCTTGCCAACTCAAAGCCGATTTCCTCCCGAAAAGCCGCCGTTTCGACTGACGACGCCGCGTCGTCTCGACCGATTTAAACGGCGAAACGACGCGACTTCCGTTTCAAGTTCAAGAGCGTTCGCGCGTCCAAACGCAGACGCCGCCCGGACGGTCTTCGAGCGAAACGCCGAGTTCCTTCAAGCGGTTGCGAATCTCGTCGGCGGTCGCGAAATCCTTGTTTTTCTTCGCGGCGCGGCGCAGGTCGATCAGGAGCGTCATCAGCGGTTCGACGAGCGAATCGTCTTGCGCCGCCTCTTCTTCGACCGGAGCGCGGAAGAGACCGAGCGTCGCGGCCAGTTCCTTAAAGACTTGCGTCGCGGCTTTTAACGTCGCGCGAGCCGGTTGCGTCGCGGCGTCGTTCGGGGCGGTCGTTTCGAGTTTTTCGCTCTCGACGAACTTGTTCAGCGTTCGCAGATAGTCGAAGAAAACGCCGACGCCGCCGCCGGTGTTGAAATCGTCGTCCATCGCGTCGAGGAATTTGGCCCGAAGCGCGCGGATTTGGTCGCCGAACTCGCCGGAAAGCGCTTCCGATTTCTCGAACGCGTCCCCTTCGGCGCGGGTCTTCGGCGCGTCGAGCGAGTAAAACGACTCGCCGCTAACCGCTTCAAAACGCTTGAAATAGCGATAGAAACTTTCGAGCCCCTTGCCGACTTCGCGCAAACGGTCTTCGCTGTAGTCGATCGGGCGGCGGTAATGGCTCGAAAGGAGGAAGAAGCGAATGTTCTCCGGTTGGAACTTCGCCAACAGGTCGCGGAACGCCGACGCGCCCTTCGACTTGCTGATTTTCCCGGCTTCTTGCGACGCGAGGTCGCCTTCTTTCGCGCCGCCGTCTTCGCCGTCCGCTTCGCGAGTTTTGCGGCCGCCGACTTTGCCGACTTCGTTCGACGCTTGCATCAAGCCGTTGTGCATCCAATACTTAGCCATCGGCTTGCCGTTGCGGGCTTCGCTTTGCGCGATTTCGTTCTCGTGGTGCGGAAACTGCAGGTCGAGCCCGCCGCCGTGAACGTCGAACGTTTCGCCGAGAATCGAGCAACTCATCGCGCTGCACTCGATGTGCCAGCCCGGACGGCCCTTGCCCCAAGGGGAGTCCCAAGACGGTTCGTCCGGTTTCGCCGACTTCCAAAGCGCGAAGTCGAACGGCGAACGTTTCAGCGACGCCGTGCCGCCGCCGTCGCCGGTCATTTGCGCGAGGGTGCGGTTCGTCAGCTTCCCGTATTCCGCGAACTTTTCGACCTCGAAGTAGACGTCGCCGCCCGATTCGTAAGCGAAGCCCTTGGCGATCAGGTCGGCGGTGAAGTCGATAATTTCGCCGATGTAGTCGGTCGCCTTCGGGAAGACGTCGATCGTGTCGACGCCCATCGCGGCGAGGTTCGCTTTGTAGTCGGCGGTCATTTCGTCGGCGACGGCGCTCATCGGAATCCCGCGTTTTTGCGACTCGGCGATCAGTTTGTCGTCGACGTCGGTGATGTTGACGACCCAAGTCGTCTCGAAACCGGAGTACGTCAAGTAGCGTTTGATCGCGTCGAAAATGACCGGGCCGACCATATGCCCGATGTGGCTCGGCTTGTAAACGGTCGGGCCGCAGAGGTACATTCCGACTTTGCCCGGCGTCGTCGGTTGGAATTCTTCTTTCGTTCGCGTCAGCGTATTAAAAACTCGAATCATCGTCAACACTTTCGAGGGTTAATTTTCGTTGCGGCTCGCGGTCGACTCGGCGCCGACCGTCCCCCTGTTATTGTACAACGGCGTTCGATTTTTTCAAGCCGGGCTCGAAAACCGACCGGCCCAAAAGCGCGATTTTCCGGAAATTCCCG
Source organism: Thermoguttaceae bacterium (assembly GCA_045545275.1). Lineage (GTDB taxonomy): Bacteria > Planctomycetota > Planctomycetia > Pirellulales > Thermoguttaceae > RUG369. Next base: position 4,910 of record JAZQAP010000586.1, read on the forward strand.
AAAAAAAATCGACGCGGCCTCGAAAAACCGCGTCGATTTTCTTTCGCTCAACGAAATTCAAGCGTCAAACGCTCATTCCGCTTCGGTCGAGTAATCGATTTCGAAGGTTTGGCCCTTCTTTTCGACCGTAATCGTTTTTTCTTGCGCGAAAACGCTCAAGTCCATCGATTCGACTTTGTCGCTCATCACGCCCGGGTTCAAGACGGGGTCGGCTTCGAATTGCCCGACGACTTTCGACGCGGCGGTAACGGTAACCTTCTTTTCGCCGGTCGTCATTTCGCATTCGAATTTGCCGTCTTTAATTTTGCAACCGTCCGACATACCGACGCCGTCGACCGCGTCGAACTTCACGGCGCCGACGTCGATCGGTTCGCCGTCGACGGTGATCGTGCCGGAGACCGCGACCTTTTTCGGGCCTTTGTCGCAACCGACGAAAACAAACGCGCAAACGCACAGGGCCAACGCCGAAACAAAAATCTTCTTGTTCATTTTCTTCTCTCAAATATTAGGTTTCGAGGCTTGAAACGCGCCCCGTTTATCGCCGATTCAAAAAAACGCCGCCGCGAGAGGCGACGACGTTCTTCGAATCGCGCAAAAAATTACGCTAAATTTATTTCCGGCGGAAAATCGATTAGAGGTCGATATCCGTTTCGCCGCCCTTGGTCGTGGAGAGCGCTTTCCACGTGTCGGCGTTGATCGTGTCGGAGAAGAAGCGGACGGAGCCGTCGCCCATCGCCGCGTTGACGCCGCCGGAGTGGTTCGAGCGCGCGGCGGTGTATTCGACCGCGTCGACGACGACGCACGGACGACGCGGTTCGTCTTCGTCGAGGCAGGTGCCGGTGTACATCGCGTCCGGGCTGGTGGAGTTCGGCGTGAGAATCGTCGAGAAGCCGGAGCCCATACGTTCGTCGTTGTAAACGTCGCCGCGTTTGTCGGTGTCTTTCGTATCGTCGGTAAGGAGAACTTCCGAAATCATCAACGTGTTCGAGGTGCCGTCGGTAACGCTTTCAATCCCGATGCACTTCGAGAGGTAGAACATCGCGCCTTCAAATTTCGTGTAAAGGTGTTTGTGTTGTTCCGGAACTTCGTCGGCGTGATAGTTGGCGCGGTAGCCGTAGCAACCGACGTAGTTGGCGCGGGCGCGACCGTAGGTTTCGCTCGCGGCGATTTCGTTGCCCGGTTTGTCGCTCGGGCAATAGAACATATCCGGCTTCGCGCTTTGGCACGCTTTCGGATTGCGGTTCGAGTTGCCTTCTTGGTTGTTCGGGTATTGGTGGAAGTGCAGGTCGAAACGATATTGCGACGCGAGCGCGGCTTGTTCGATGAACGCGTACATACGCGGATACCACGTGCAACGTTTCAGGTTCGTCATCCCGTAGTAATCGCCGCCCATCGTCGCGCCCATCGGAAGTTTTTTGTTAATGTCGCTGTAGTTGTGGACGGCCAAGCCCCATTGTTTGAGGTTGTTCGTGCATTGCATACGACGCGCCGCTTCGCGAGCCGCTTGGACGGCCGGCAACA
>JAZQAP010000587.1:0-2703 GCA_045545275.1 Thermoguttaceae bacterium
CCGCCGTTTTTCCGTCGTTTGCGCAGACCGCGTCGCCAACGCGACCGTCAAACTCAACGCAACCGACCAACGCCGCCGCAACCAACGCCAAACGTCCAAACCGTTCCGCTTTTTCGCTCCGTTTCATCGCCCGTTTTCCCCTTATTAATTAATATCGTCAAATCGCGAAAACGCCGCCCCTTTCGTTCGACGCGGGCGCAACACCGGTGTCGTCGCCAAAATCGGTTCGTTTTGGCGAACGTTTGTCGTTTCTAGCGTCCGGAAAATCGCTAAATTCGCCGCTTTTTAACGCAATTTGAAAACGTCGCCGACTCGAATTTAACGATTTTACGGATTTTAACGCGCCTTGCTCAGTCGACCAGTTTCCAAGCCGCGCAACGGAGCGACGCTTTCGACGTTCCCTTTTCGACCTCGTACCAAACGGTTCGGAGGGTTCCGTCGGACATTTGGACGGTCGACGGGTACCCCAAGTCGCCGGAAACCGCGTCGCCGTACACGACCATCGCTTCCGACCAGGTTTCGCCGCAATCGTCGCTGACCCGCGCTTGAACCCCGAGCGGCGCCCGACGGTGCCCGTAAGTCATCAGCAAACGCCCGTCTTTCAGCCGCGTAAGTTGCGACGGAATCCCCCAAACGCCGATCGTTCGCGGAGTCGACCAAGTCGCGCCGCCGTCTTTCGAGATCGTTTGAAGATTTTCGCAGTGATTATTCTTATTTTCGTTCCGAATTTGCGCGACGAGCGTTCCGTCCGACGCTTCGACGGCGTGCAGTTCGTGATATTGAACGACCGAGTCGCCGTCGCGAACCGGCATAAATCCCCTAACTTCCCAAGTTTGCCCGTCGTCTTTCGACACGCAGGCGCCGATGCGCTTCGCGTCCGTCCAAAGCTCTTTTCCGACGTAAAGGAGCGTTCCGTCGGCGAGTTGGCAGGGGCCGTGCGGGCTGTTGAACGGGGTCGAATAGCGCGTCGACCAAGTAATTCCGCCGTCGGTCGAGCGTTGCATCCAACAGCCGAGTTCCTTTTTGCGGGCGTCGGCGTCGATTCGGTCGTTAACGCCCTTCCAAGCGGCGAACCGCGCGTCGTTCCACTTCCCTTCGCCCTTGGCGCGAGCGGCGATTTCGGCGTTCAGCCCCGGCTCGTAAGCGAGCGAAGTGAACGTCGTAACGAGAATCGTTCCCTTGTCGGTAACGCAGATTCCGGCGTCGCGGTCGTCGATCGGGCCGTCGTAAATCGTTTGCGGCCAAGTCCAAGTTTCGCCGCCGTCCTTCGACCGAATCAAATCGACGCGACCGAACGGGCAAACGTGCGTTTCGCGCCCGCCGGAAGCGACGACGAGCAACTCGTCCCCGCGAAGCGCGACGGTCGGCCAACCGTAATAGATTCCGTCTTTCGGCGTCAAGTTCGCTATTTTCGCGACCTCGAACTTCGGCGTCGCGCTCGCTCCGAAAGCGAAACGGCACAAATAGGGCGCGGCGACCGTTCCGGCCAAAAGCGCGCCGGTCGTTTGCGATAAAAATTGACGACGATTAACGTTGCGAGTCATTCCAGTTCCTCCGTTGCGAAGCGCCTCGACGGCGACGGCGCCCGACGGTTCGAGCCGAAAAGCGCGAACGGGAACGCCTTGCCGACGCCTTATTAATAATAACGACAAAACGGCGATAAAACGAACGCGAAAACGCTTCCCGAGCGCCGCCGCGTCTCGTTTATTATACGCGTCGGCGGCGCCGATTGCAACGAGCGAAACGTCCAAACGCCGAAAAATTGAAAAAACGCGGTCGACGAAGCCGCAAAACCGCCAAAAACCCTAAAACATTTCCAATTTACCGCAAAAACCTCCCCAATCGCCGTCTTTTTCCAAAAATTCAATCGATAAAAAAATATTTACTAAAAAAAACGTCAAAAAACTTGAAATTTGCGTCGCGGTCGGGTATCCTTATTCTCAACGCGGAAGCGGTGCGCCGTCGAGCCAACCGCCCGTTCCGCCCAATTTTTCTAATTTTACATAAATTCCGACGCGAAACGTTTTTCGAACGGTCGACGCCGAAATCGAATAAACGCCTCGTCCCATTTCGATAAGGAAACGCCTTATGCAACTTTGTTCGCAATTTTTCCCGACGCTCCGCCGCCGACGCGGTTTCACCCTCGACGAACTGCCCGTCGTCATCGCGATCATCGGTATTTTGATCGGCTTGCTCTTGCCGGCGGTTCAAGCCGCTCGCGAAGCCGCCCGACGGATGCAATGCACCAACAATTTCAAGCAGCTCGGCCTCGCGCTGCAGAATTACGCCTCCGCCAACGCCGATACGTTCCCGGCCGGAAGCTGCTATTTTCTCGGTTTCGACCAAAACGTCGGAACGGTCAACTGCCCGCTAAATAGCGGTATTGTCTTCCTGTTGCCCTATATGGAGCAAAACGGGATGTACAACGAGTACTGCCGTTGGGCTTACGACTCGCTGAAAGACCGCTCGCTGACGAACGGGTACGGCGCGCCTTGGGACTTGGCCGCCGCCAACCGCGACCATTGGTACGGGCAAAAAATTTCCGCGCTCCTCTGCCCGTCCGACGGCAATAACGGCGAAATGACCGCCGCGACCGGCTCGTCCTGCACGAACGTTTATATGTGCGCCGGCGACGGAATGTGGACGTTCGCCCGCCGCGCCGACCAAGAATGGACCGACCGCTCGAACATCGGCCCGCGAGCG
>JAZQAP010000588.1:0-4729 GCA_045545275.1 Thermoguttaceae bacterium
GCAAAAACCCGCCGCACGGAGCCCCGGGACACGTCCACACGGAAGACGAAAACGCCGACCGTCTCGCGCTTTCCGAACTTGCGCTCGCGAACATCGGAATCGCCGCCGGCGACGCCGGAACGCTCGTTTTGCAACCGTCCGAGTACCGCAAGTCTTTTTCTTTCCCGGGTTACGTTCGCTACAAACCGGGACGTTCGCTCGTCGGCGTTCCGTCTCCGGCGACGGGAATCGTTACGAAAATCTACGTCGAGGAAGGCGCCGCGCTTTGTCCGGGCCAACCGCTTTTCGAACTGCGCCTCGTCGGCGAAGAACTTGTCGCCGCTCAACTTGAGTTGACCGCGCTGTTGCGCAAACGCGACCGTCTCGCGAGCGAAGAAAAGCGTCTCGCCGACCTCGAAGCCGGAATCGCGCCGCGCGAACAACGAGAAATCGCGCTCGAAAAAGCGGAAAACGAAGCCGCGATCGCGACGCAAAAAGACGCGCTCCGCTTCTTCGGCCTCCCCGAGGCGACGATCGAGGAAGTCGTCGTCGCGAAGCGAACCCTTGTAACGTCGCTGACCGTCTGCGTCCCGACGTTCTCCGACGACGCCTCGTCGTTCGACCCGGCGTCGACCGCTCGTTTCGAGCCGCCGACGCACGAACACTTCGCGGAAAATCCGCATTTTCACCAGTTAGAGAAGACGCTCGTCGAAAAAGGCGAGTCGGTCGAAATCGGTTCGCCCCTTTGCGTCGTCTCCGATTTGCGCGAACTTTGGATCGAGGGGCGCGCGTTCGAATCGGACGAACCGCTCGTCAACGCCGCGCTGGCCGAAGGCCGTCCCGTCTCCGCGATCTTCGTCGGCGCGTCCGGAACCGACGCTCCGCGCGAAACGGTCGGCCCGCTCGCCTTCCGTTCGGTCGCGAACCAACTCGACGCAAACTCCCGCGCCTTCGCTTGTTACGTCGAGCTGAAAAACTACTTGCTCGACGCGGCGCCGCACAACTGCGCGACGTCCGACGCCGGGTCGCATACGCATCCTCACCCGAACCCGGAAACCGGCGTCCCGCATTCGCACCCGCATCCGGAAGCCGACGCGGAACACGCTCATTCTCACCCGGCAAACAACGCGACGTCGACCGCCGAAGTCGCCGAAACTTGCGACGACGCCGCGCCTCGTTTAAACTGGCGTTTCAAACCGGGTCAACGTTGCGAACTCGCCGTCGAAACGGAAACGTTGCCAAACGTTTTCGTCGTTCCGGTCGACGCGACCGCGCAAGAAGCGAGCGAAACGTTCCTCTTCGAATACGACGGAACCTCCGACGGCAAAAGAATTTGGCGCAAGCGACCGGTTCGCGTTTTGCACCAAACGGCCTCCGAAGTCGTCGTCGCGAACGACGGTTCGATTAAGCCCGGCGCGAAAATCGCCAACCGCGGCGCTTACCAACTTTACGTCGCGCTGACGAACGGCGGCGGCAAGTTGCAAGCGGCTTGCGACTGCGGCCAACACTAACCGACGGAAACGAAGAAGGAGAAACGACTTATGTTGAATCGAATCATTCGTTTTTCGCTCGGCAATCGCTTCCTAATTATTGTCGGAGCGTTACTTCTTGTCGCCGCCGGATTTTACCGCGCCGCTCATATGCCGATCGACGTTCTTCCGGACTTAAACCGCCCCCGCGTTACGATTATGACCGAATGCCCGGGAATGGCGCCGGAGGAAGTCGAAACGCTCGTTACCCTTCCGCTCGAAACGGCGCTCGTCGGCACGACCGGAATCGAGGCGCTCCGTTCGTCGTCGACCGTCGGTCTTTCGACGATCGTCGCCGAATTTGATTGGAGTTCCGACCTCTATCTCGCGCGCCAAATCGTTTTCGAGCGGACGCAACGCGTCGCGGACGAGCTGCCCGAAGGCGTTTTTCCGCGCATGACGCCGGTCGCGTCGGTGATGGGACAAGTCTTAACGCTCGCGATTTACGCCGAAGAAGGCAAGACGTCGCCGATGGACTTGCGCACCCTCGCCGACTGGGACGTTCGACGCAAAATCCTTGCGCAAAAAGGCGTTAGCGAAGTTTACTCGATGGGCGGCGAACGGCGCCAATATCAAGTCGCGTTGCGTCCGGACGACCTGCTCCGCTTCGGTTTGACGGTCGACGACGTCGAAGCCGCGCTCCGCAAGAGCAACCGCAACGTTACCGGCGGCTTCTTGACGCAACAGGGCCCGAAACAGTTCTTAGTGCGGTCTTTAGGTCGTATTAAATCGCTCGACGACTTGCGAACGCTCGTCGTCGACCCGTCGACGGAACCGCCGATTTTGCTACCTCAAGTCGCCGACGTAAAACTCGGCCCCTCCGTCCCGATCGGCGACTCCTCCGCCGCGATTCGTCTCCCCGACGGTTCGCTTTACGAAGGCGACGCCGTCGTGTTGACGGTCGAAAAGCAGCCGAGCCAAGACGCTCGCGAACTAACGCAAAACGTTCTCGACGAAATGGTTAAGATGGAGGCGAAACTCCGCCAAACTTACCCCGACCTGCGCGTCGTCCCGGTTTACCAACAGCGGACGTTCGTCGAGTTGGCGGTGAAGAACGTTCTCGACGCCCTGCGCGACGGCGCGTTTTTGGTCGCGATCGTCGTTTTCCTCTTCCTAACCTCTTGGAGAACAACGTTTGTAACGTTAATCACCATTCCGACGACGCTTGCGACGGCGTGTCTCGTTTTCGCGGCGTTCGGAATGACGATCAACGCGATGACGCTCGGCGGGCTGGCCGTCGCTATCGGCGAACTGGTCGACGACGCCATCGTCGACGTCGAAAACATTCACCGGCGACTCGGCGAAAACGCGCTTTTGGACGCGCCGCGCCGAACGCTAACCGTCGTATTTGAAGCGAGTTCGGAAATCCGCAACTCCATCGTCAACGGCACCGCGATCACCGTTCTCGTCTTCTTCCCGCTCTTCTTTTTAAACGGAATCGAAGGCAAGCTCTTCGCGCCGCTCGGTCTCGCTTACATCGTGTCGCTGACTTCGTCCCTTTTCGTTTCGTTGACGCTGACGCCGGCGCTGTCGCACGTCCTTTTCCCGGCGATTTTCCGTCGCCGTAAAGGCCGTTCCGGCAAGGCGTTAAAGACGACCGTCAAGCGCGAAAAGAAACCGAGTTTCGTTTTGCGAACGACGCAATATTTCGCGAGTTCCGCGATTCGTTGCGGGCTCGATTTCCCCTTGGCGACGATTTTCTGCGCGGTCGCGCTCGGCGTCGGCGGGGTTTACGTCTTTACGTCGCTCGACCGCGACTTTATGCCGCCGTTTAACGAGGGCGCGATTCAGGTCAACCTCGACCTAACGCCGGGCGTCTCGCTCGAAACGTCGTCGGAAGTCGCGGAAAAACTCGCTTTACGTCTCGCGGAAATCGACGGCGTTTCCGCCGTCGTCCGCAAAACGGGCCGAAGCGAAATGGACGAACACGCCGTTCCGGTCAACACGTCGGAGTTCATTTGCTCGATCGACCAAAGCGTCGACCGCGATTTTAACGAAATCGTCGACGAAGTACGCGGCGTCATTCATTCGGAAAACGTTCCGGGAACGATCGCGTCCTACGACCAGCCGTTGCAACACTTAATCAACCACCTGCGCAGCGGAACCCGCGCTAAAATCGCGATCAAAGTTACCGGCGACGAGCTGTCGATTTTGAAAGAACGCGTCGCCGCGATTCAAGAGCTGATCGCCGACGTCGACGATATCGGCGCCCTGCGAATCGAACCGATTCAAGCCGACTTGCCGCAGGTGCAAATCCGTCTTAAACGCGACGCCTTGTCGCGTTACGGCTTGACGCCGGAGGACGTCGACCAAACGGTCGAAATCGCGATGAACGGCTCCGTCGCGACGACGGTTCTCGAAGGCGAACGCCCGGTCGAACTCCTAACTCGCCTCGGCGAAGACGTTCGAGAAAATATCGACGCGTTGCGCCGCCTGCCGATTCGACTTCCGGAAAAGACGAAGCGCTTCGTTCCGGCCGCGAATCCGGAATCGGCGATCGCCGCGGCGGTTTCGGGCGCCGACGACGAAGGCGCGTCGGAAACCTCGACCGATTACGCCGCGTCGCAACTCGGCGTTATTCCGCTCTCGGTGGTCGCCGAAATCGACGCGCAAGCGTTCGGTCCGGGCCAAATCGACCGCGAAAACGCTCGGCGACAAGTCGTCATTCAGTCGAACCCGCGTTATCGCGGCGCCGTCGAAGTCAAGGAAGATATTGAGAAACGCCTTGCGACGCGTTGGAGCGAACTAACCGCCGACGGCGTCGACGTCCGCGTCTCGGGCCTTTTCGAAAGCGAGCAAAGCGCGTCGCGCACGCTGACCGCGCTCTCCGTTTTCTCCGGCCTTTGCGTCTTCCTGATTTTGTACCGCATGTTCCGTTCGGCGAACCTCGCGCTGCAAGTGATGGCGATCGTTCCGCTTGCGTTGGTCGGGGCGGTCGGCGCGCTTTGGCTGACCGGGCAATCGCGGACGATTCCGGGCCTGATCGGGATGATTTCGCTCTGCGGCGTCGCGTCGCGCAACGGTATCCTCTTGTTGGAACGCTATTTACACCTCGTTCAATACGAAGGCGAAACGTTGAGCAAGTCGATGATTTTGCGCGCCGGTCGCGAACGCGTCGCGCCGGTTTTGATGACGGCGTTGACGTCGGCTATCGGGCTCCTTCCCCTCGCGGCGGCGCCTAACCTCCCGGGACGCGAGATTTTATATCCGATCGCGACGGT
>JAZQAP010000589.1:0-4099 GCA_045545275.1 Thermoguttaceae bacterium
GGCGCGACTCAAAAAAAATAAAAATTTTTTCGGAAAAAATTTTTTAAGGCGAAGCCTTTTTTTTTCGACCAAGGGAAATTTTTTTTGTAGCGGAGCGAGCCGCGCCGTGCGACCGAAACGGCGACGAAGGGGGCGGCCCTCCCTTTGCTGTCGCGAGGGAGTAAAAGTGCGATCTTTCGGAGCGGATCGCGCGTCGACGCCGGTTTGTCATTATTACTATAGCGGGGTTTGGGGCGGCGCCCCAAAAGCGGAGCGCGAGGCTGCAAGTCTCGCACCCTAAAAAAATTCTCTAACTTTTCTATATTATTTTTAAGCAAATATATTGACAGATACAAAAAACGCGTTTATACTTTATTTTAAAGCAAAACTATTCAGGAAGAATAAAATTCTTCAACAATATTTGCGACAACTTTCGAAAGACTTTCGTTTTTCTCTTCCGCTTCCGAAACAAGGAGTTTGTGAATTTCTTCGGGAACGGTTACGAAAACCGGCTCTTTCTTTTGCGAGTCATCGTAAACATATTTTTGACGTTTTCGTTTTTCCATTGTAGTGGCGCTTTAAGATTTGCGTAATTGTTCCAGATTTGCTATTCCCGAAACCATCGTCGATGTCTTCCTCGATTTTCTGAATGATTTCTGGCGACAGCAGAACGCAAATTTTAACGTTTTTTTTGTCTGACGGTTTTCTTCCCCTCTTTGCCGGGGCTTCGATAATCGTTGACATAATTAACCCTTTAACAATGCGTATGAGCAGGAGTAAGAAACATGAATACCGCCAACGCAGTTCGTTTGCGACCGTTCGAGTTCAAAATTTTCGGAATGTTCATCGGAGCTGAAGACCGCCGGGGTCAAGACTATAACCCGGGCTTGTACTTCACTTTTCAAACGTCCTGTAGCGTCGTGGAGTTTTCCGTTCCTAAGGAGATGTTCGACAATCCGCCGAGTTTTGGGGAAAGCCTTTGGATCGTCGGCAACATTTTCCTTAGCAAGTATAGCGCTATCGAGCTTAAACCCACGAAAATTTATCCGCCGAGCGAACACGACCCGGAACCGACGCTTGAGGATAATCTCGAAGGCGGCGTTTTCCAAGGGATTGGAATCGTTGAAAAAACGACGTTCCGACGCAACACAGGCGAAACGGGTTATAAGCACTTGGTACGCGGTTTGGGGCTCCTTTACCAGCGGATTTTCGATTCGGTTGAGGAGTACAACCAATTCCCCGCTTCGGAACCGATTATTTTGATCGGGCGTATCAAGTCGGAACTGACGTACAAAGGCGAACGCCATCGCGTTATTTACACGCTTTTGTTCGACGAACACCGTCGGATTCGTCGCGAACCGCGCCCGGAACAATCGCCCGAAACGGAAAATTCCGGAGCGCCGGTTTCCCCGCCCGACCACGATAATTCTAAGGCGTCCGCGCCTCGGCGTCAAGCGCCCCAGAATAAGTAAAATTAATTTTGCAATTCGCTTCAACCTCTAAAATAAGAGTACGCTTATAGAACTTAACCTCTAAAAATTTCTGTACGCCTTCTGCGTTTGTTACTCTGTAAAGACCGATAATGTTTATTATGTTCGGTTCGGGCATAAAAACGATAAAAGACGAATTTGCAGTAACTTACGAACAGAACCAGAGACAAAAACGCGAAATTTGCAAACTGTCAACCAAACAAAGCAACCGTTTTAGAAAACCGTGCCGCATTCAAAAAAACGAGTAAAGCGCGGTTTTCTGTTATAAGTAAAAGCTAATACTAACCGCCCTGCTCTCGGCGCTCGCGTGTTCGCGTTTTGGGTGGGGTTCCGGGGCGACAGCCCCGAAGCGGAGGCTTGGAGGCGCCGCCTCCAAACAGCAAACAAAGTAGCAGGAGCGAACGACGATGGGGATTTATCCGGAAACAAACGCTTTGGCGGCGGCGCTGTGGGAACGTATCGACCGAACTTCGCGTCAGTCGGTTTGCCCGTGCGACGACTTAATCGAGTTGATACCTGATTTCGATCCGACGCCGGTTTCGAGTTTGACGTTTGAGAGTTGCGGCCGAGGACGCCCGGGAGTCGCTCGTCGCCGCGTCGGGCCCTCGCTCACTCGCAGGGTTAAAACGCCTATTTTCAACGGCTTAGGCACAAGTCGCTTGACGTCTCGACTTGCGGATTAAATTATTGCGGTTAAATCGTTTGCGTCGCGTTAAGCGTTCCGGTAGGTTCCGATAGATTTCGGATGATTCCGGTAGGTTCCGCAACTGCTTTTGCAACCGCGTTGATTTGGAGTCGGGGTTCCGAAACGGCGGATTTCCTTTAACCCCGCCGGGGTTCCTGCGCTTGGGAATCTTGCCGACGTCGCGTCGTTTTAACGGTAAAACTACATCGCGCCATACGCTGTTTCTTGTCGTTAAAACTATGCGGCGTCATACGTCGTCCTTGATCGCCTTTTCGAAGTCCGATTCCAGTAAATGCAAGTAATGGTTCTGCGCCGTCCGAGCCGAGTGGCCAATCCGCGCCGACTCCGCAAACTCGCCGCAACGGAGTCGGCGTCGCAATTGGTTGCGGCGTCGAAGGTTGCGACCGCCGGTATAAACCGAAATTAATCGTTTGTCAAGCGTTTTTCTTTCCATCGTCGGAGTAGAGCCATTCCCGTAGCGCGCGGTCGCTAAAAATCCACCTCTTTCCTACCCGTCGGTGTTGGATTTGCCCGCTTTCCGCCAACTTTTTAAGCGTCTTGTCACAGACGCCGAGCATCGCCGCCGCCTGTTGCAGATTGTAAATCTTGAAAATCTCCCAGCCTTCGGGTAGGACCGACATTTTGCCGCTGTAAAGTTTGTATTTGTCGATGTTTCGCATTAGTGCGTCCTAAATACGGCGTTGTATAAAAACGAATCGCCGCGATTGTAAGTTTTCCACGTCGGCAGGTACTCTTCGCGAATTCGCTCGATGGACTCGGCGATCGTTTTGCCGCTGATTTCATAAAGTCCGACTTGGCAAGACGGCGCGATTTGAACTGCAACAATTTGACACGGCGGCAAGCGCCCCGTTTTCGCTTCGACGATTAGCGAGAAGTACGCAAGTTCGTCGAAATCGCCGCAATCGCAGCAGTTCCTGTACATTTTGTCGACGCCGCGCGTCGAGGAACCGCCCCGTCGTTTTGAGGTCGACGATTCCGTATTGTTCCGAGTAAACGTCGTTGACGTTTGGTTGCGGGCTGGTTTCAGCTCCAAATCAGACGTCAACGACGTAACTTTTGTCGCATTTGAATCTTCCGCCGTTTTTCAACTTTAATTTTGCGGTTCGCCGACGTTTGCTTACGCCTCGCAAGGTTGCAACTTCAACTTTTCCCGGCTCTATACTTGACGCCGACGGTAATTTTGATATGATAAAAAAGTTGCGGTTATGTTCGCGTCGCTAGAAACGGAAAGTTTTCAACGATTTCTTATGAACGACGATCCGTTCAACGTTTGGGTCGGCGTTCGCCGTTCTAGGTTTCGCGTTCTTGCTTCAACCGTTTCGTTACGCGGTTTCGTTCCCCCCCTTTTTCGCGTCGAGCCGATGAGTAAAGTTATTTCACTTCTTGAAAACGAGTTGCACAAGAGTTTTCTCGCCGGAGCGCGACGCCGACTCGACTGGGAACGCTCGGCGATCGTCGATTACGACTACGTCGAGCCCGACCGCGTGTTCGCGCAAAAGCCGGGCGAAACCGTCCTCTTCTCCGAACCTTGCGACCTTTCGCAAGAAGCGCGCAAATGGAGCGACGTCGAACCGCGTTTCCGCTTCTTTCTCGACGGTTCGCGTCGAACGTATCGCGTCGCCGACGTTCCGCTCGATTCGAAATGTCTTCCGATTCTCGCCGGTCAAGTCGGCGTCGCGGCTTGCGAACGTCGCGAAAAACGGAGGCGCGCTCCGAGCGATTACCAAATACGTTACGTCCTGCTCCTCCCTCGCGGCTTGGATAAGGTCGTCAAAACCGACGTAAGCCGCGCTTTTTTTAAAGCGAAACTTGCCGCCCTCAACGCCAAATTGGCGCCGCGCTCGCCCGACGCGTCCTTTCAACAGAACGAAATCTTATTTTACGACGATTCGGGCGTCGACAATTTCGAAGATCGCGCCGTCGC
>JAZQAP010000590.1:0-9359 GCA_045545275.1 Thermoguttaceae bacterium
TCGACGCCGGAGCTTCGCTCGAAAAGTCGACCGCGCGGTTTTATCCGCGTCGCCGCATCGTTCGCGGTTCGGTTGAGTGTTTCGCCAAACCGGCGACGCCGCGACGCGACGTTCCGCATCCCGTCGTCGTAAATCCTTTGAACGCTTTCCTTAGCGAAACAGGTTTTGCGAATCGCGCGCTTTTGACGTTATCGCGTCGGCGCGCGGTTGGCAAAACCTTTTATTCGTTTTAACCGCGCGACGGTTTCCGTTCGCCAAGCGACGCCGCCGAGCGAGTTTGCGCCCCGTTTTGACGTTCGTCGTCCGTCCCGTTTTCGCGAGTCGCTTTTGACGCGCCTCGTCCTCCCGTCTCTCGCCCTTGCGCAGGAGTCCGCGCCATGTCCGAACAAACGAGCCCCAACGCCGTTTCTTTCAACTCGATCGAAGAAGTCAGCCGCAAAGCCGACGTTCTTATCGAAGCGATGAAATGGATCCGCGAACACCGCGGCGCCACCGTCGTCGTCAAACTCGGCGGCAGCCTGATGGAAGACGAAATCGCGATGATGCACCTCTTCACCGACCTCGTCTTTATGGAGTCGGTCGGAATCAAACCGGTCGTCGTTCACGGAGGCGGCGCCGCGATCAGTCAAGCGATGAAAGACGCCGGAATCGAACCGCGCTTCGTTCAAGGCCGCCGTTACACCGACGACGCGACGCTCGCCGTCGTTCGCGAAGAACTGGCGCACAAAATTTCGAAAAGCCTCGTCGACTCGATCAAATTTTACAGCGGTTCCGCCGTCGCGCTCTCCGACTGCTTCGACACGAACGTCCTTTACGGTTGTAAAACGGCGCAATTCGACGCGGACGGCGCCGAAATCGACCTCGGTTGGGTCGGCGAAGTTACCCGCGTCGACGTCGATAAAATCCGCGAATACTGCGACCGCGGCGTCATTCCGGTCATTCCGTCGTACACGATCGTCGACGACGGCGGACGCAACGGTTTGAACGTCAACGCCGACGTCGCCGCGACCGAAGTCGCCAAACAACTCGGCGCCGACAAGCTCGTTTTCGTCAGCGAAGTCAACGGCGTCCGCACCGACCCGAACGACCCGGCCTCGATGATCAACTCGCTGACCGCCGAAGCCGCGAAAGAACTCCTCGCGTCCGGCGCCATCGTCGGCGGAATGATTCCGAAAATCCAATCCTGCCTGAAGACGCTCGAACGCGGCGTCAAGAAGATTCACATTATAAACGGCCGCATCCGTCACGCGCTCCTGCTGGAAATCTTCACCAGCCAAGGCGTCGGGACGGAAATCGTTCAAGACTAACCGCTCGCCGACCCGTTTTCGGCAAGCGCGACGTCGTCGGTCGAACGCTCGGGGCGTTTTCCTTTCCGCTCCGAGCGTCGTTCGCCGCCGACGTTCCCAACGCGTCCGCTTCCCGCTCGAGTTTGACGCTCGAACGCCGGGCGCGCCCCGTTTTAACCGCCCTTCCCGCGACGAAAATCGCGCTCGGACGGAGTTTTTGCGTTAAAATAGGTTACCTAGGAAGTTTAAACCGCAATGTCCAGAAGCTCGCAAGAAATTATTTCGCTCTTCGACGAATACGTCATCCCGAACTACACCCGTTACCCGGTCGCGCTCGTTCGCGGCGAAGGGCCGTACATTTGGGACGCCGAGGGCGTTCGTTATCTCGACTTTTTCCCGGGTTGGGGTTGCAACCTCTTCGGGCACTGTCCGAAACCGGTCGTCGAAGCGCTGAAAAAACAAGTCGAGCGTCTTCTGCACGTCCCGAACAGCTGGCACCAAGAAGAGCAAGGCGTTTGGGCGAAAATGCTCTCCGAACGCGGTTTCGGCGGCAAAGCGTTCTTCTGCAACTCCGGCGCCGAAGCGAACGAAGCGGCGATTAAGCTCGTCCGCCTCCACTCGACGCCGAAAGGCAAATACAAGATCATCACCTTCCAAGACTCCTTCCACGGACGCACGATGGCGACCGCGACCGCGACCGCGCAACCGAAGTACCAAAAGGGCTTGGAACCGATGCTTCCCGGTTTCGTTTACGTCCCTTACGGCGACTTGGCGGCGGTCGAAGCGGCGATCGACGACGAAACCGCCGCGATTATGATCGAGCCGATTCAAGGCGAAGGCGGCGTCCGCGTTCCTCCGCCGGGCTTCCTCGAAGGGTTGCGCGCTCTTTGCGATAAAAACGACATGCTCCTCGTTTTCGACGAAGTCCAAACGGGGATGGGGCGCACCGGGAAATGGTTCGCGTACCAATATTTCAACGTCGTTCCGGACGTGATCACGTTGGCCAAGGCGCTCTGCAGCGGCGTCGCGGCGGGCGCGATGATGACGACGAAAGAACTGGCGCCGAGTTTGCGTCGCGGGATGCACGCTTCGACGTTCGGCGGAAACTCCGTCGCCGCCGCGGCCGGTATCGCGACGATCGAAATGATCGAAAACGAGGGTCTCCTCGAAAAAGCGACCGTTCTCGAACAACGCGCTAAAGAACGTATGAACAAGTGGGCGACCGAACTCGACTTCATTCAAGAAGTTCGCGGCGTCGGGGCGATGATCGGTCTCGAACTGAAAATCGACGGCGCTTGCTTCGTCGAACGCTGTATGAAAGAAAAACTGTTGATCAACTGCACGCACGGCTCGGTCATTCGACTCCTTCCGGCGGTTAACACGCCGCTCGACGTTTTCGACGAAGGTCTCGATATTCTTGAAGCCGCTTTGAAGAAGGGAGCCTAATTCCGATGAAACCGCGCCACATCCTTTCGCTCGCCGACGTTTCGGTCGACGAACTGAAATCGATTTTGCGAATCGCCGAAGAATTGAAGGCCGACTTCAAGAAGGGCGTTCGTCCGAAGCGCCTCGACGGCAAAGTGTTGGGCCTCATTTTCGAAAAAATGTCGCTCCGCACCCGCGTCAGCTTCGAAGCCGGAATGACGCACCTCGGCGGCGGCTCGATGCTCCTCGAAGAGCAACACATCGGCCTCGGCAAGCGCGAGTCGGTTCCGGACGTTTCCCGCGTCCTTAGCTCGATGGTCGACTGCATCGTTTTCCGCGCCAAAAAACATACGACGGTCGAAGAGTTCGCGAAATACTCGACCGTTCCGGTTATCAACGCGCTGACCGACAAGTCGCACCCCTGCCAAGCGTTGGCCGATATGCTGACGATTAAGGAAGAGTTCGGCTCCTTCGACGACGTGAAAATCGCTTGGATCGGCGACTCGAACAACGTCGCGGCCAGCTTGGTCGAAGCGTCGGCGATGCTCGGCGTCAAAATCGTTATTTCGTCGCCGGAAGGGTACCGCTTCAGCGACGCGGAAATCGCCGAGATGACCGCGCAAGCGCAACCCGGGTTCGAACTCGAACAAATCGCCGACCCGACGGAAGCGGTTCGCGGTTGCAACGTCCTTTACACCGACGTTTGGGTCAGTATGGGTCAAGAAAGCGAAGAGGCGAAACGCAAGGCCGACTTCGCCGCGTACCAAGTCAACGGCGACCTGATGAAGGCGGCCCGTCCGGACGCGATTTTCCTCCACTGCCTCCCGGCGCGCCGCGGTTTGGAAGTTACCGACGAGGTGATGGACTCGCCGCAAAGCCGAATCGTCGAGGAAGCGTCGAACCGTATGCACGCGCAAAAGGGCCTCCTCGTTTGGCTCTTGGAAAACTAAGCGCCGAAACCGTTTCGAGTCGGTTTTACGCCGCTCGGCGACGATTTTGCCCTTAACTTAACCGAACGTCGCGGCGCCGCGTTGAAAGCGACGGCGCCACGTTTTCGTTTTAAAAATCGACTTTTTTCCCCGTTTTACCCTATTTTCGTCGGCGGAACGTTCCCCGAACGCCCCCCTATTTTCCCGAGGCGCCCATGTTTATCTCTCTTGACTGGATTTCCGATTTTGTCGATATTTCCGACGTCGAGCCGAAAGTCGTCGCCGACCGTTTGACGATGGCGACCGCCGAAGTCGAAGGTTGGTCGACGCTGACCCGTTACGTCGACGGCGTTTACGTCGGCGAAGTCGTTTCCGCCGAGCCGTTCGAGACGGAAGACGGCAAAAAGCGAACGTTCTGCAAGGTCGACTGCGGAGAGCGCGGCGTCTTTACGACCGTTTGCGGCGCGTCGAACGCTCGCGTCGGTTTGAAGTCGGCGTTCGCTCCGGCCGGAACGACGCTCGGCGAGAAAAAGATCGAGGCGGCCGAGGTTTACGGTCGCCCGAGTCAAGGGATTTTGTGCAGCGCCGCCGAACTCGGAATGAGCGATTGGCACGAAATCGTCTTCGAATGCCCGGCGTCGACCCCGAACGGCGCCCCGTTCTCCGATTTCGTCCCGGCGACCGACGTTTTGATCGAAGTCGACAACAAGAGCCTGACGCACCGCCCCGACCTTTGGGGCCATTACGGCTTCGCTCGCGAATTGGCGGCGATCTTCCACCGCGAATTGAAACCGCTTCCGCGACACGGCGTCGACCAATATGCCGACCTCCCGGCCTTCCCGGTCGAAATCGCCGACGAAAACTGCCCCTGCTACTCCGGAATCGTTTTCGGAATCGAAGCGGGCGCGGCGCAAGTCCCGTCGCCGATCAAGATGCAGCGCCGCCTGCACGCGCTCGGCCAACGCACTTACGACCTCCTCGTCGACGTTACGAACTACGTTTCGCTCGAACTCGGTCAACCGACGCACGCCTTCGACGCCGACAAAGTGTCGAATATCCGCGTCGCGCCGATGGGAGCGCCGGGCGTCTTCACGACGCTCGACGGAACGGAACGCAAGATGCAAGCGGACGATATGATGATTTGCGACGGTTCGAAACCGGTCGCGATCGCCGGGATTATGGGCGGTCTCGAAACGGAAATCACCGGCTCGTCGACCCGCGTTATGCTCGAATCGGCGAACTTCCGCGCCGCTCGCATTCGCCGCACCGCCGGTCGTTTGAATCTCCGCACCGACGCGTCGCAACGTTACGAAAAAACGCAACCGCCGGCAAACGTTAAAGTTGGGACGGAGCGCATCTTGAAGCTCGTCGAAGAGTCGGGCGTCGCTTACCGCGTCGAAACCCGCTTCTCGCTCGCGGGCGACCTCCAAGACGAGACGCGTTGGATCGAACTCCCGCCGGGTCGCTTGAACAAACTCGTCGGCGTCGATTTCCCGCAAGAAAAAGCGCTCGAAATCCTCCGCTCCATCGAATTCCAAGCGGACTATCTCCCGGACGGAACGCTCCGCGTCGGCGTCCCGGCGTTCCGCAGTACGAAGGATATTTCGATCGAAGAGGATATTGTCGAAGAAGTTACGCGCATTTACGGTTTCGACAACATCGCGCCGATTTTGCCGGAAGCGCCGCTGAAACCGCTTTACGTCGAGGAATACATTCGTCTCGAACACCGCGCCCGTCGTTTGCTCGCGCTCGGGTACGGCTTCCTCGAAGTTCACAATTACGGCTGGACGAACGACAATTGGACGGCGGCGCTCGGTTTCGACGCGGGCGAAACGTTGACGCTCCTGAACCCGGTTTCCCCGGCGGAGTCGCATCTGCGCACGACGCTTATGCCGAACCTCCTCGCGCTCGTCGCGAAGAACCGTCCGTTCCGCGATTCGTTCCGCTACTTCGAACTCGGCCGCGTCTACCGCTTGATCGGCGCCGTCGACGACCAACGCAAGCCGAAGGACAGCGCGGAAAAATGCGACGAAGTTCCGCGTTTGAGCGGCGTTAGTTTCGTTCAATCGGGCGTTTCGATCGACGATCATTACCTTGAAATCAAGGCGGCGATCGAAGATTTGGGCTCGATTTTCCTTCAAAACAACGAAGAGCTGAAATTCGTCGCGACGAAAGAAGACAAAACGCCTTGGCAAACGGTCGATCATTCGGTCGAAATTTACCGCGGCGAAACGAAAATCGGCGCGCTCGGCGTTCTCGACAAGAAAGCGCTCTCCGTCGTTTCGCCGGAAGGCGGGCAAGTCGTTTGGTTCGAGTTGGAACTCGACCAATTCGCCGGGAACCTTTACCCGTCGCTTCGTTTCGTCGAACCGCCGAAGTTCCCCGGTTCTTGGCAAGACTTCTCGCTCGTTTGGCCGCTTGAATCCGGGTACGAAGGCCTTTCGGCGAAACTCGACGAGTTCGCGCACCCGCTCCTGTTGAAACGTTCGTTCCTGACGATGTACAAGGGCAAGGGGCTCGAAAAGGGGACGGCGAGTTACTCGTTCCGCTTCGAAATCGGCGCGACCGACCACACGCTCAGCGGCGAAGAAATCGACGATTTCCACCAAAAATTCCTCGATTTCCTCAAAGCGAACGAAATTTCGCTCCGTTAATTCGATTTTAAACCGCTAAACGCCGCTAAACGCCGCCGTTTTCTCCGCGATTTCGGCGTCGAACGGTTTGCGTTCGCCCTTAAAAAGACCGTTTGTTCCGACGAACGGTCTTTTCTATTTTGCGTTATCTCCCTATTTTCCGCGTTCCGACGGTTCCTCCCGTCTTGCCGTTTTCGCCCCGTTTCTCTCGTCCAACGTTTCGCCGCCAAACGCCGCGTTCGTTCCAACCCTCGCAACCGTTCCAACGCGTCCGCCGCCGCCGGGAAAACCTTAACGTCGGGAAAAAAAGCGGTTATTTTGCGCGACGTTCCTTGATTTTCGCCGATATTCTCCATAAAATGAAGATAGCGGAGCGTTTCGGTTGGCGGCGCGCCCGCTTTATCCTCCCATTCCTCCCCGTTTTTCCAACTTAACAACCCGCCAATTTAGCGAGGCGGTCGCCAAGCGCGCCGTCCAAACCCAAACGAGGAAACGTTATGTCGCATTGGAAAAAAATCGTTCTCTCCCCGTATTTTGCGGCGACGACGGGCGCGACGGCGCTCGCGTTGACGTTGGGCGCCGCGAACGCCCAAAACGCGCCGGTTCCGCCCGTTCCCGTTCCGACCGACGCGGCGGCTTCCCCCGCTCTTTCTCCGACGCCGGTTCCGACCAACCCGAATCCGCTCGGAATCGGCGCGCCGAGCGTTCCCGCGTCTCCCGCCCCGACGACGTTGCAACTCGGCGGCGCTCCTTACGTCGCGCCCGCTCCGTCCGCCGCCGCGTCGAACGACGTCGAAGCGCTCCGCGCTCAAGTTCGCGCCTTGGAGGCCCGCCTGCGTCAAGCGCCGACGTCCGTCGCCGAACACGAAGAACAAATGAAAATCGTCGCCGAACTCGCCGCGCTTCAACGTCAAATCCAACAAGCGGAAGCGTTGGCGGGCGACTTCGCGACGTATCGTCGAAACCGCGCCGCGCAAGAAGGCGCCGACCTCGACGCCGCGTTGGACGCTAATTTGAACGCGAACTCGAACGCCGCTCCGAACCTCAATTCGCTCGGTTCCGTCGGCGCGACGCCGCCGACCGCCGCGATTCCGCTCGCGCCCGGAGAAGCGGAACTCTTGCGCGCTCAAAAAGAAGAGTTGACCCGGCAATATCGCCAACTTCAGCAAACGATGCGCGCGCTTTCGCCGAGCGACGAAGCTCTTGCGACGACGTTGCGAGCGGAGCAAACGACGCTCCTTAACCAACTTAAAGAAATCGACGAACGTTTGACGAGCGCCCCGCAAACGCCGACGGCGCCCGCTTTCCCGAACGCGCTTCCGAATCTCGGCGGCGACCCGAACGCCGCGATTCCGCCGGAAAATCGCCTCTCGCCTTTTGGCGGCGCTTCCGAATTAATCGGCGGAAACGACGTCGCGGCGAAGATGCAAAAAGCGGAAGAGGCGGCGACGCTCCTTCGCGAAGTCGGGCTCGTCAACTTGGCGGGGCTCGCGACGGCGGAAATCCCGCGCTTGGCCGACCCGAATTTCGCCGAAACTCGTTACGTCCCGGGAACTTGGACCGAAGGCGCCGGACTCGCGGAAGAGCGCTACAATCCGTTCCAACAAATCTCGAAGGACGAAATCGACGCGATCAAAACGTCGATCGACGACTTAAAAACCCGCGTCGACTCGCTGACCGAGATTATGTCGAACGTCGAAACGCAACTGAAACTCTTGACGCGTCAAACGGTCGACGCCGCGTCGCCGGTCGCGCCGGTCGTTCCGACGCCGGAAACGCCCGCCCCCGCGACCGACGCTCCGGAAGCACCCGCCGAATAATCGCGGCGCTCCAAGAAATCGCAATCTTAAAAAAAACGCGCCCTCCCGCCGAATCGAGCGTTAACTCGACTCGACGGGAGGGCGCGAACCGTCTCGGCGTTATTTCTCGCCGTTAATTATTTCTCGGCGGTCTCCGGAATCTCGCAAACGACGCGGAAACCGACGTTAAACGAGCCTTGCCAAGGTCGCAACGACGTTCGGTATTCGCTCCGAGCGTTGATCGGACGGTCGTACCAAGAGCCGCCGCGGACGACGCGTTCCCCTTCGGCGCTCGCGGCGTCGCCGTCCGCCGTCGGATTCGGTTTCGCCAAGCTCGCCGTCCATTCGGAAACGTTGCCGTGCATATCGAAGAGCCCCCAAGCGTTCGGCTCGTATTTGCGCGGTTTTTCCGACAAGAATCCGCCGTCCTCGACGTTCGCGATTCTCGGAATCCAATGATCGAACTCGGTGCCCCGTTCCAGCTTGATTTCCTTGAAGTACTGATGGCAAACGAAGTTGCGCAACGTCGCGTCGGCGAGGTTCGCAAAACGCGAAAAGTCCGCGTCGACGGCGCCGTAATTCATCGACGTCGCCGTTCCCGCTCGGCAAGCGTATTCCCACTCCGCTTCGCTCGGCAGGCGGAACGTTTGACCGCTCGCTTCGGAAATCTTTTGACAGAAAGCGTTTGCGTCGTTCCAGGAAACGCGAACGACCGGCAGCTCCGGCCCGTTGACGTAAAAACCGCGAACGCCGAACTGGAACCCGTGCCGCGACTCGACGCCGGAGTCGTGCGACGGCTCGACCAGCTCGTAAAGCGCGTTGGTCGTCTCGTCGACGCTCATCCAGAACGAACGCTTAATCTCGGCGACGCAAGGCTTTTCGTCGTCGTAACGCGGCCCGTCCGGCGACTGCGCGCCCATAACGAACGTTCCCCCCGGAATCAAACGGAATTCCATTTTCAGTCCCGGAATCGGTTCCAAGACGGTCGTCGTTTTCGTCCGGTCGCCGAAAAGGCGCTCCGCTTCGTCCGCTTGCCGCTTCTTCGCCTCCGGCGCGTCGAACGCCCAGTCGAGGAGCGGCGTCGCGGCGGAAGTCTTTTTCTTTTCGAGCGTTGCGAGCGCGGCGGCGCGAACGGCTTCCCCGTCGGCGAACGGCGCGACGTCGTTCGGGCCCGCTGCGAACGGATTCTTCGGAATCGCGCTCCAATTCGTTTGGGTCGTTTGGGCGGCGACCTTCGGGTCCCAAGTCGTCGGACGTTTGATCTCTTGGTCGACGCCGCCGCTCTTA
>JAZQAP010000591.1:0-5488 GCA_045545275.1 Thermoguttaceae bacterium
CAAGAACGGACTCGACGTTTATTACTTCGCGAACTCGTCGAACTCGGCGGCGTCGTTCGACGCGACGCTCCGCGGCGAATTTGAGACGCTCGAACGTTGGAACCCGACGACCGGCGAAACGACGCCGCTCGCCGCGTCGGAGCTGAAATTCGACGAAGCGACCGGAACGACGACCGTTCGCGTCGACTTGAAGTCGATCGAGTGCATTTTCTTCGTCGGTAAAAACGCTAATCGCCGTTAGCGCCGACGCTTGAGCGCGCCGCCGTCGATTTCGCGTCGACGGCGGCGCTTTTTTGCCGTTGGGCAAAACGTCAAGCCGCGTCGGCGTTTTCGTTCGTTTCGGTTTTATCGGCGGACGTTTCCGCGTCGACGGAGGCGCCTTTCCAACACCAAAAAACGCCCAAAAACGCCAAAATCAGGGCCGGCGGGAGGAAGAAACGCGCCCAGTCGAGTCCGGTTTCGCCGGTCGCCCAAATTTGCAAGGCGCTTGAAACGAAGCCGGCGACGATCGACGGAGCCGCAATTATGAAGGTCGTCAAAGTCGCCTGCGCGGTTTTGCGTTCCGATTCGCGATAAAATCGGTCGACGTATAACAACGGCAAAACGGAAGAAAGACCAACGAAAGCGACTCCGTGTAACGCCGCTCCGCCGATAATTCCGTAAATCGACGGGCAAAAACCGAAAATGAAATAGCGACAACTTGTCGCGAAGAGTGCGAACGCGATCGCGCGCTTCAGTCCGCCGCACCAACGAATCAGCGTCGTAAGCGCGAGAATCGTCAAGACTTCGCTCGCTTGAAAGAGAACAGAGATTCGCGTCGGCGAAACGTTATAGGCGTCGGTCGCCGCGATAGAATTGACGTAAACGCCGAAGATGGAAAACAACAACGTCGTATTGACCGCGTTGGCCAAGAAAAGCGTCGCGAAAATTATCGGGTTGCGGGCGATAATCGAGCGAACGGTCGTCGTCGCGGCGTCGGAATCAGATTGCGCGGTCGTCTCCGCGTCGACGGCGCAAGAACGCGGCCCGATTAACGCGAGAACCAGAAGCGCGCCGGTCGCCAGCGTCGACCAAAGAAAAAAGTTCGTTCCCTCCGAATTAATTGTCCAGTTAACGGCGATCCAAGCGACGGTTCCCGCAGACGCGATCAAGGGAACGCGTTTGGCGTCGGCGGCGTCGCGGAGAATACGCGCGTTCAAATGCGCGATTAGCGACATAACGCCGCACCCGCTCAAAACGAGTCCGAGAAGAAGCGGAATACGCGCGACGCTTTCCGCGTTAAGGGCGACGTGAGCGAGCGCGGCGCCGACCGTCGCGATCGCCGCGAGAATCGAAATCGCGACGTTCGAAGACAAACGACCGAAAAAACGGTTCGAAACGAGCGCCAAGCACCCGCCTGCGGCGAAGGCTCCATAAAAAACGCCTCCCGTAACTCCGGCACGCGGCAAAGCGATTCCTAAGCAAATTGCGTGCGCCGCCCAATGAGCGAAGACGCTCGCGTAAGCGACCGCGTTGAACGTGTTGCGTAATAACGACGAATTGTTCATACAACTCTCCTTTTGCGATATGAGAAATAATCGTTGGAAAACGCGTCGAGCGCGCGTCTTTCTAAAATATTAAAAGACGCGAAAAGGGAAGACCCGCGAAGAAATTTGGGGAATTTTGAGAGATTTAAACAAAAAACGCCGCTTCCGTTTTTAGAAACGACGTTTTTTAGGTAAGGGATAGGAACGGCGGGTTATTCTACGTCGACGCCAAATCGCCGACGACAATGGCGCAACGTTTCGCGATTGACGCTCCGAAGCGTGTCGGCTTGAACGCCGAGCGTTCGAGCGAGTTCGTTCAGGTCTTCGGCCTTACCGTACTGCGCGATAAGGAGTCTATAACGCGAACAATTTCGGTATAGGCCTAATTCTTCGGCGTATCGGCGACTCGCAAGGATGGAATCGCGAATTTCGGCGACGGCGGCGGGCGTTTTTTGTTCCTCGGTTTTAAAGAGAGCGTTTTCGACGTCCGGCGTAGAATCGAGCGTTTTAAGCGCGCGGTTTTGGTTTCGGATATATTGGGACCTAGCTTTTTTTAATGGATAGTGCGCGAATTTCAACGCCAACAACCCGCACGAGCTGTAACACAAAACGCTAAACCAAAGCTCGAACGATTGTTGCGCATAGTAGACGAGGGCTTGCGAGGCGATTTCTTCTCGAGCGTCCGCTTGAAATCCTTCTCGGCGTAATCGCGCGTCGAGCAAACGATACAGTTCGATGACGAGCGCTTCGTTCATTTTTTATTCTCCGTATAATGATCTAGGGGGTAAAAATAGACCTCTATATTTCATAAATGCCTCGCCGAAGAATAAAACGCGATGAAAAAACGTAAATTTTTCCAAAAATATTTTAGCGGTATTTGGCGAGAATAACGCGGCGTTAGATTTAATTATAACTTAACGCGGCGCGAAGTGCAAGCGAGCGACGCAAATCGGCGCGAGGAACAAAAAAAGCCGCGCGTTTTGCGCGGCTTTTTTGCGGATTTGCGTTGCGCGGCGGGTTAGGTTGCGTCTTTTGCGGCGTCGGCGGCGGGGGACGACGCCGGAATCGGCGCGCCGCGTCGGAGCCAAAAGATCGCGAGGAACGCTAAGATCGACGTCGGAAGCGCCGTTAATTCCAAAATGGGCGGCGCGTTCGCTTCGAGCGCCGTTCGGTCGACGACGTTCAAAATCGCCGACGTCGCGAAAGCGGGCAAAACGAGCGTCGCGACCGTTAAGAGCGTTTGCGCCGAGCGGCGCGCTTCCGCCGTGTAAAAACGCTCGACGTAAAGCGCCGGAACGACCGCGACTGCGCCGACGTAAGCGACCGTTCGGAAAAGCAAACCGCCGACGGCGAAGAAACCGCCCAAATTCAACGTCGCGTAAGAGAGCGCCAACAAAAAAATCGCGAAGCCGAACGTTCGCTTAAGACCGCCGCAAAACAAAATCGCAAAGGACGATAAACAAATCGCGACGACTTCCGCCGTTCGATTCGCCGGGCCTAACCAAGCGCAGTTTTCCGCGAAACAATGAGGGCAGGCGACGGTCGCGACGTAACGCCCGAAAATCGGGAACCAAACCGACGCGCCGAAGCAACTCGCGACGCAAACGGTCGCCCAAAAAAGCGGGTTGCGGCGAACGAGCGAAAGATAACTCGGAGACGGCGCGGCGCGCTCCGCTTCGTCGTCCGAACGCGGTCCGACGAGCGCGAGGACGGCGAGTAACGCCGTAAAAGTCGCCGAAATCGCGAAACAATTTTCCGAACGATAACGGAGGAAAACTTGCGACGCTATACAACCGAGCGAAGCGAAAACGAAAATCGCCGGGAAACGACTCGGACGCGAAAGGTCGCGCAGCGTTCGAGCGTAAAGGCGCGCGACGAGCGAGAAAAAGCCGACGCCGACCAAACCGAGTCCGACGAGCGCCGGAATTCGCCGAAACGGTTCCGCAGCGAGCGAAGAATGCGCGACGACCGAACCCAACGTCGCGACGGTCGCTAAAATCGCGAGCGCTGCGTTCGAGGAAAAACGCGAAAGGAGCCGATTCGCGACGAGCGACAAAACGCCGCCGACTAAAAACGCGACGGAAAGGGACTCCGCGACGGCGCGTCGTTCGAAAGCGCCGTCGAGAGGCGCGAAGACGTTCCAAATCGAAACATTCCAAACGGCCCAACTAGCGAAGGTTAGCGCGAAAGCGGTCGCGTTAAAAACGGCGCGGCCCAACGACGGTGGAAACATAACTTGACCTTTGCGGGAGAAACGGAGGAAATCGACGGAAAATAAACGAAACGCGGCGCGGTCAGGCGACTCCTCGACGGCAACGGCGCTCGCAATACTCGAAGGTCGCGTTCGCCGCGCGGCGAACCGCGTCCACGCCGACGTTCAACTCGGCGGCGAGATCGTAAAAGCTCTCCGCTCCGAACATTGCCAGGGCCAGACGGTACCGGCTCGCGCCGCGGTAAGGGCCCAACTCGTCCGCCGCCTTTTGGATCGCCGCCAACGCGTCCTTCTTTTCCGCGAGAAGCGCGGGCGAACTTTTTTCCGGCGTCGCGAAGAAACGGTCGTTTGCCGGAAGCGAGAAGTCGACCGTTTGAACGCGGCTCTCTCGGCGTTTTTTCGCTTGATAATAGGCGTGTTTCGCTTTTTTGGTCGGCAACTTCGAGAAATTAACGACAAGAGCCGCTAGACTGGAGCCCGTCATTACGGTCCAGAAAATTTCAGGGTTGCGGGCGAAAAATTCCGCCGTCGCTTCGGCGGCAATTTCCTCCCTTTCCGCGCCGCAAATCCCTTGGCGGCGGAGACGCGCTTCGATTAGTAGGTAAATCGCTAAAGTGAGTTGCTCGTTCAAGGCGACCTCCTCGACGGAAAACAAATGAAAAAAAACGAAATAACGAAAGCGAAGAAAAAAACGTCGCTTTATTAATATAAGCCGCGCTGCGCGAAAAATACGACGCGAAAAAGTGAAATTTTTTCCAATTTTTTCGTTTTTTTCTCGGCGACGTTTGTTCGCGCGATTACGCCTTAACGCGACGCGAACGGCGAGCGTTCGCCGAAACCGGCGTCGACAAGAAACGAAAAAAGCCGCGTCTCGGTTTGAAACGCGGCTTTTAGGCGGATTCGGCTTTTAAGGCCGGTTCGTTTAACGGCGAGCGATCAGATTCCGCTCAGCGCGAACGCGGTCGTCGGTTCGCCGCCGTTTTCGCTCTTTTGTTCGGCGTTTTCGGCCAACGCGATTTGCGCTTGCGCGATTTCCGTCGCGAGGCGAGCGTTTTCGGCCAACGTCGCGTCGATCGCCGCTTGGCATTCCGCGACGCGCGCTTGCGCTTCTTCCAGCTTCGATTTCGCCAAGTCGCGATAGCCTTCCATTTTCGCCAACGCGGCGGCGAGCGTCGCTTGTTTTTCTTCGTAGGACGCGACGCGCTTGCGAGCGACCGCGGCGTCGAAATCTTCCGCCGTGTAAAGCGCTTGCGTATTTTCGTCGACTTCGGCGCCGATCGCGACGAGTTGATCGACGAGGACGTAAGTCAGGTCGTTCAGCGCGAGAGTGCGGCGAGCCTTCAAAAGGTTTTCGGCGTCGCGGGTCGCGAATTGACGCGCCAAGAGACCTTGATAGTCGACGGCGGTCGTCGCGTCGGCGGCGGTCGAGAGCGCTTCGAAGACTTGCGCCGACGGGTTCGAGGTTTCAAAATAAGCTTTGGTCGTTTCGTCCAACGTCGCGAACGTTTCGGCGTCGGCGGCGATCAGTTCCGCGACGTTCGTCGGAGCGTCGGTCGGGAGACGGTCGAGGCAAACGACCCAAGAGCGACCGCTCGAGCGCGATTCTTGAATCGCGGCGAGTTCTTCGGCGCTAAGATTGTCGACCGATTCGAGAACCGCTTGCGAGTTCGCGGCGCCGACGAATTTGAACGCGCCGAGGTAACGCGGGGCGACCGTCGCGGCTTCCGGAGCGGCTTCGGCGTCGACGTCG
>JAZQAP010000592.1:0-10890 GCA_045545275.1 Thermoguttaceae bacterium
CCGGCGATCAAATGAAGCAAAGTGCTTTTCCCGGAACCGCTTGCGCCCATAATCGCGACAAATTCGCCGCGCTTAATCGTCAAATCAACGTTCGAAAGCGCCGCGAACTCGCCGTCGCCGCGCCGATATTTCTTCGTCAACGCGGTCGTTTTCACCGCGATTTCCGCCGCAACGTCCGGCGCCGCGTCGACGCCGTCATTAGTTTTACTTATACTATCGCTCATTTGATTTTTCTATTATCGCTCAAAAATCGTTTTTAACGCGGTTTCGCTCGCCGCAAACCGCGTCGTATTCCCGTTTACTCCGCCGCGCAATACGTCAAGACCGTCAAAACGTACCCGGTAACGAGGTTCGCGTCGGTCTCCATCCACATACGGTCGGTATTAACCCAAGAACCGTCGACGTTTTGCGCGAGCGCAAGCGTCTCGATCAGTTCGCGCCGCCAATCGTGTTCGACGCCGTTTTTATCCTCGAACGTCTTCATTCCCAACGTCTTAAGACATTTCGACGCCGTGTGATAGTAATAATAAAGTCCGCGCTTGCCGAGGCCCGGATTTTGCTTCATCGTGTAGTTGTCGCGAATCCAGTTCGTCGCCGCTTGAACGCGCGGGTCGTCGGCGGTCAGCCCGGCGTAAATCAGGCTCTTGAGTCCGGCGTAAGTCATGCTGCCGTAACTGCGCAACCCGCCGTTAACCTCTTGTCCCGCCGGGTTTTCTTGTTCGGAGACGAACGTGTAAACAAAGCCTCCGTCGTTCGTTTTCGCGGTCGAACCGCCGACCGGATTGTCCTCCGACTCTAAGTTTTGACAGCGCGACACAAAGACGAGCGCGTCTTGAATCGCCGGGTCGTCCTCGTCGGCGCCGATTTCCCGCAACGCTTCGACGAAAAACTGCGTGTTCGAAAGGTCGGGTCGCGTTCCGCTTCCCGCGCCGTACCCGACGCCGCCGAAATACTCCTCGTCTTGCGAAACGCCGCTCGCTTCGTTGTATTGCGTTCCGCGAACGTATTTTTCCGCGTTCGCGACGACGGAGTCGTACCGTCCGTCCCCCGCCGCTTTGTTCGCCAAGTCGAAACAGACGAGCCCGAGGCAAGACTCGTAAGCCGCGACGTGTCCGCCGGACGAGTAAATCCCGCCGTCCTCTTGAATCGCGCCTTCAAGGAACGCCAGCGCCTTTGCGAGAACCGGTTCGTCGAGCGCGACGCCGCATCGCAAAAGCGCGGTCGCGACGACGATCGTCGGGCCGACCCCGGCGCGCGGCGACGCGGAGAAGGAACCGTTCGCCATTTGCGTCTTCTTCAAAAACGCGATTCCGTCTTTAACCATTTGTAAACGCAACGCTTCGACGTCGGCGCGCTCCGTTTCGGAAAGGGTCGAGCGCATCTTGGGCGCCTCGACGACCGGCGCGGAAGCCCCGCCGCGACCGCCGCCGTTCGGGCCGCCTTGACCGCCGCGAACGCCCAACCCCGGGCCGCCTTGTCCGCCGCGAACGCCGCCGTTCGGGCCGCCTTGACCGCCGCGTCCGCCCAACCCCGGGCCGCCTTGCCCGCCGCGACCGCCCAAACCGCCCGACGCGGCGCCGCCGTTTCTCGTCGCGCGACCGACGTTTCCGCCGCCGTCTTGCGCCCAAACGACCGTTCCGAACGTCAGCGACGCCGCGCAACACATCGCGCCTAAACGGCGGAGAAGTTTCGTCGTTTCGCCCTTTTTATCGTTTCGATTTTTCATCGTTAATTCCTTTTTTAAAAGCGGTTGTCAAACGCCGCCCGGTCGAACCGTCGAGCAAGCGGCGCGTTTCTTGCCGTTATTATACGTCAAAATTCGACGTTCGTTTCGCTTCCGGCCCGAGTCGCGGCGGCGCGCCAAACGTCGAGCGCGACCGTCTCCGAAACGTTGCGAACCGAACCGTCGGCGAATCCGACGACGACGATTCCCGGGTGATTCGACGCGGCGCCGTCGAACGTCAGCTCCGTTCCGCGCAACCAAATCGACGGAACCTTAGCGTTCGGAACGGAATACGCCGAATACCCGGACGCGTAATGCCGCCCCGTTATCCAAGGAAAGCCGCGATGCGTTCCGGTCGCTTTCGGTTTCAGCGCCGCCAAATCCGGGTCGACGTAATCCTCGAACGTCCCGGCGCCCAAGACGTACATACGATCCCAATCGTCGTCGCCCAGCTCGCTCGGCGCGGTTGGAAACTGCAAGCGCGTCTCCGAAACGACCATCGTTTGGGAAGTTCCGTCGGTCAGCGACGCGAACGACGTTTGCCGCCAAGCGAACGCGCCGTCGTTGCGCCCGCCGTCGAGATTGTTCCCGAGCCCGGTCGACGTTCCGCTGCAAAAGACGTAATTATTGCCGTTGGCGTAAAGTCCGTCGTTTTTCGGCTGCTCGGCGACGCGCGGTTGATCTTCGCTCGGACACGCCAGCGTCGGACACGGGAAATCCATTTTCTCAAACAGCGCCGAATTTAGCGCCGTTTTTTGCCAATAGACGCGGTATTTGTCGTAATCGCCGAAATCGATTCCTTGCATAAACGCGCCCTGTTCGATATACGGCAAAATCCGCGCTTGAATCGAAAACGCGGTGTCGTAAACCTTGCCGTCGGCGGCGCTTCGGCCCCAACTAGTGAACTGCGGAAAACCGTTTTGAACGTCGGAATAATTCGTCAGCGCGAGCGTCCACTGTTTGACGTTGTTCGCGCATTGCATCCGACGCGCCGTTTCGCGGGCCGCTTGAACCGCCGGCAAAAGGAGCCCGATCAAGATTCCGATAATCGCGATCGCGACGAGTAATTCGACCAACGTAAAACCGGGCTTGCGCCTCCGATCGTTTCGCCGCGTCCGCCTCCGAACCCCGTCGCCGACCCCGCGCGACGTTCGCCTTCCCTTATTTTCTCCAAACTTTTCCAAACACATCCTATTTTATCCAACTTATCTCAAAAGCGCATTTTTACTTTTTAAAACGCAAACGCCGCCGCGCAAAATCTTCCGCTTTCGTCGAGATTCTCGGCGATAAGAAAAGCCGACCGCGCCGACGTTTCGACGCTGGAATCAAACAAGAATCAAATTAGAAGCCGAGTCGACGCGCAAAGAGCCGCTAAAGCCGTTCGTTTAGCGGTTCCGTCCTCGACGTCGAAACGCCGAAACGCGTTAAACCGCGCAAGACGCGCAAAATAAAGAAGAAGTTTTAACCGATTTAACGCGACGCCGAACCGTCGAAACGCCGCGTCTAAAGCCCGCCAAAATTCGCGTTCCCAACGGTTTTCGCCGCCGAGAACGCCCAAAATCGTCCAAGCGCGCGGAGAAGCGCCGCCCCAAACGCCGAACGTCGCTAAGAAAAAGAACGTCGCCGACGCCGCGAACGCCGAGCGAGCCGCCGTCGAATCCGCCGGAACCGAAATCGCGACGACGTCCGCCGTCGAAAACGCTCCGACCGCGTTCAACGGGTTGCCGTCGAACGCCGCCGCCCAAAGAAACGTTTCAACGTCGCGTTCGCCGCCCTTTATATTATCGGCGTCGCGACCGCTTTCGGAAACGCCGTCGTTCCCGTCGAGCGCCCGCAAAAACGCCAACGCCGCGTCGACGCCGCCGTCAAACTCCGCGCCGTTTTCCCCGTCTTCCGATTTTAACGCCGTCAACGCCGTCGCCGCTTCTTGCGACGCTTCCGCCGACGCAGCCCGCTCCGCCGCGAAGTCGAACGCTTCCCGAGAACGCCGCCGACGCTCGAACGCCGAACGCTCGCTCGCCGTCAACGTTTTGAGAAAGCGCGACGTCGCCTCCGCCCCGACGTTCCAACGCGCCCAACCGTCCGCGACCGCCCGCAACGCGACGCCCGCCCCCGGCGCCGAACGCCGCGACGCCCAAAACACCGCCGCCCCGACGCGCAACCGCTCGTCGAAATCGGCTCGAAAACGCTCGACGTCGCGCCGATCGCCCGGCTTTTCTAAACCGCCGAAAACGCCCGTTTTCGCCGTTTTAACGCGAGAAACGCCGTCAAAGTCGCCGCCACTTTCCCAAACCTCGCCGCCGTCGGTCGTCCGCCGCTCCGTCGAACGCTCGACGACGCCGTCGCGCAACGCCGTTTCGGTCGTCGGACGTAAAAACGCCGTCAACGCCGCCGCGCAAAACGCAAGCGCCGCCGCCCGGCAAAATCGTCCAAGCGCGGTTCGAGAAAATTTTAGCATCGTCTAACTTTCATTCGTCAAAAAAACGCGACGCGTCGGCGTTTTTCGCCCTCATAAGCGGCAAAAACGGCTCGAACGCTCCCGCGATTCGTTCGAAGTTCATTATAATAAGGGCGCGGCGGCTTGTCAACCGGACGCGTTTCGCTTAAAATAAAAAGCGACGCCGACGCGATTTGCGTCATCCCTTTTTACTATTTCCCCCATTTTAACGTCCAGTCGTCGAGGAACGCTCATGAAGCTGCAAACGTTGGTCGAATTTTTGGAGAAAATTTTCCCGCTCGAACTCGCCGAAAGTTGGGACAACGTCGGTCTTTTGGTCGGCGACCGCCGCCGCGAAATCAAGCGCGTTCTTACTTGCTTGACGATCGACCGCGCCGTCGCCGACGAAGCGGTCGCGACCGGGGTCGACTGCGTCGTTTCGCACCATCCGTTCCCGTTCCGCGCCGCGAAACGTTGGACGTTCGACACGACCGACGGCGAAATCCTCTCGAAGTTGATGGGCTCGAAAATCGCCGTTTACAGCCCGCACACCGCGCACGACTCGGCGTTTTTCGGCATTAATCGCCAACTCGCCGCCGGGCTCGGCCTCCTCGACGTTCGCCCGCTGATTCCGGGAACGGTCGCCGCGTCGCGAGAAGCGCTCGACGGGCTCGAACCGAGCGTCGCCGCCGAAGTCGCGCAAGATTTCCCGACGAAAGGCGCGAAATCGGACGCCGGCGCGCCGCTCCTCGGCTCCGGTCGAATCGGGCGCTGCGAAAAACCGACGACCTTCGCCGCGTTGATCGAGCAAGTCAAAGATATGCTGCAAATCCCGGCGCTTTTAGCGGTCGGCGACGCCCAAAAGCCGATTCGCAACGTCGCGATCGGTTGCGGCGCGGCGGACGATTTCGTCGGCGCCGCCGCCGACGCGGGCGCCGACGCGCTCCTCCTCGGCGAAGCGCGCTTTCACGCCTGCCTCGAAGCCCGCGCTCGCGGTATCGGCTTAATTCTCGCCGGGCATTACGCGACCGAACGCTTCGCCGCCTGCATTCTCGCCGACCGAATCGCCCGCAAATTCCCGGAACTCTCCGTCAAAGCGAGCGACAAAGAAAGCGACCCGATTCGCGTCGTTTGACGCCCGACGCGCCCCGCCTTGCGCCGACGTTATTAATAAACGGGCGCCGCGCCGCGTCTCGCCCGCGTTCCCGACAAGCCGCCGACCTTGCGTCGAGCGGCTTTTTTCGTCGCTTGCCACCGTTGCGCTCCAATGTGCAAAACTGTTGCGCTTCGTCCAAACGCTAAATCTCAAAATATATAAAATAGGCAATTTAGAGAAAGAAAAAATTTCAAAAAAAACGTTTTTTGTCCTTCAAAGTCGGGCCTCGGGGGCTTGTAGAACGCGCGGAAGGGTTTATAATTAGGTTAAAATTTTATCGAGAAGCGATTTTCCCGTTTTGGGTCGTCGACGCGCTCGGTTTCGCTTTGGAATCGAATCGTCGCGCGCCTTCCTCGATAGCCCGCTCTTCCGACGCGGTTTCCAACGTTCGACGTTTCGCCGCGATTCCGGAAGATTTTCAAACGGTAGTTTAAGCGCTCAAAGGAGATTTACAGTGGCTGCTGTCAACGTTGGTATTAATGGTTTCGGTCGTATCGGTCGTATCGTCTTCCGTCAAATGATGAAGGCTCCGGAAAAGTACAACGTCGTCGGTATCAACGACTTGACCGACACGAAAACCCTCGCCATCCTTCTCAAATACGACTCCTCGCAAGGTCGTTTTGACGGCACGGTCGAATACGATGAAAAGAACCTCATCGTCAACGGCAAAAAGATTCCGGTTTCGGCCGAAAAACAACCGTCCCTCATTCCGTGGGCCGAATTTGGCGCCGACGTCGTCCTCGAAAGCACCGGTTTCTTCACCAACCCGGCCGCCGACGGCAAAGAAGGTTACAACAGCCACAACGCTCGTAAAGTCGTCATTTCCGCTCCGGCGAAAGGCGAAGGCGACGAATTCTTCACCTGCGTTCTCGGCGTCAACGACGACAAACTGAAGCCGGAACACAAATACGTTTCGAACGCTTCCTGCACGACTAACTGCCTCGCGCCGGTCGCCAAAGTCCTCAACGATAACTTCGGTATCGTCAAAGGTTTGATGACGACGGTTCACTCCTACACGAACGACCAAGTTACGCTCGACAAACCGTACAAAAACATCTATCGCGGTCGCGCCGCGGGCGTCAACATCATCCCGACCACCACCGGCGCCGCGAAAGCCGTCGGTCTCGTCATTCCGGAAGTCAACGGCAAGCTGACCGGTATCTCCCTCCGCGTCCCGACCCCGACCGGCTCCATCGTCGACCTCGTCTGCGAAACCGCGAAACCGGTTACCGTCGAAGCCGTCAACGCCGCCGTCAAAGCCGCCGCCGCTTCGGAACAAATGCAAGGCGTTTTGGATTACTGCGAAGACCCGATCGTCCTCGCGGACGTCGTCGGCCAAACCTACAGCTCGATCTTCGTTCCGGAATGGACGATGGTCATCGGCGACAACATGGTCAAAATCTTGTCTTGGTACGACAACGAAATGGGTTACAGCACCCGCGCCGCCGACCTCATCTACAAACTCGGCAACATGTAATTTGAGGTTTAACCGCCTTAAATTAAGCGTTTAAGCGGCGGCAAGCGGAGCGTCGATTCGCTAACGTCGCTTAAACGTCGACCGTCGGTCGAATTTGAAACGGGAGCCAAACTTGCGAAACGTTTTTCAACGCGTCGCGACGTCGGCTCCCGTTTTTCGTTTCTTCGCTGTTCGCCTATTCCGCGCTAATCCCGTATTTTAACGTCGCGACGCCGCCGCGTTCGACGCTTTTTCGAATGACGCCCGATTTTTTAAAAAACGTTTATTTATTAAGCGCGATTTCTAGCGTTACGTTCGGTCTCATCGGCGCGCTGGTCGTCGCTCGCCGTATCGGCTACCTCGCCGGAGCGATTTCGCACTGCGCGTTCGGCGGAATCGGTTTCGGACTTTGGCTGCAGCAAACGTTAAAGTTCGGCGCGTTGGGAACGTTGACGTTGGCGACGTTCTTCACGTCGGCGGAAAACGCGCCCAACCTTTGCGAACGTTGGAGTTCCTACGTCGATCCGATTCCGGCGGCGCTCCTTTTCGCGGTCTTGGCGGCGCTCCTTGTCGACGCGATACGCCGTCGCGCGAAGGAACGGGAAGAAACGCTTCTCGGCGCGATTTGGGCGATCGGAACGGCGATCGGTCTCCTTTTCATCGAGCGGGTCGAGGGTTACGCGTCGGTCTCGACTTACCTTTTCGGCGACGTTCTCCTGATCGGACGGAGCGATATTTGGACGGCGACGGCGTTGGGCGGCGCGATTTTACTCGTCGTTTTTTGCGATTTTAAACGCCTCGAAGCGACGTGTTTCGACGAGGAATACGCCGAGTTGCGCGGCGTGAACGTCGACTTTCAAAACCGCCTCCTGTTGACGTTGACGGCGGTCGCGGTCGTATTGATGCTACGCATTGTCGGCATGGCGATGATCGTCGCGCTCCTGACGCTTCCGGCGGCGACGGCGGGACGATTCACGAAGCGTCTCGGCGCGACGATTATCGCGTCGATCGCGATTTGCTTCGTCGGGTCTTGGTTGGGAATTTGGCTGAGTTTTTTACTGAATTTCTCAACCGGGCCGACGATTATTTTGGTCGTCGCGATTTTTTACGGCGTTTCTTTGCTTTTCGGTCGAAAATAACGCGGGAATTTTAGGCAAAAATAAACGACGGCGCCGTTTTTTCCGCCGAAAAAAAGCGTTTTTTTAAACAAAATCGCTTTTAAGCCCTTGAAAAAACGTAACTATAGGATTATTATTAAGGCAACAGGGGCGCGCGATTTTCGGGCGTTTTTGCGTCTAGACGCGCCTTTGCAATGTGTTTGACACAACTTAAAAGGAAAAAAAAATGAAGAAATTCTTTGCTCTTACCCTCGTCGCGGCTTGCGCCGCTTGCATGTCCCTTGGTTGCAAACCGGCCGCGACCGACGCCCCGGCCACCGACGCTCCGGCTACCGAAGCCGCCGCGACCGACGAAACCGCCGCCCCGGCTGAAGACGCCGCCGCGACCGACGCCGCGACCGAAGAAACCGCCGCTCCGGCTGACGAAGCCGCCCCGGCTGAAGCTCCGACTGAAGAAGCCCCGGCCGCCGAAGAAGCTCCGGCTGCGTGAGATTCGATTTAATTCGATTCTAACGAAAAAAACCCGCGTTGCAAAACGCGGGCTTTTTCGTTTCTTGCGGAAAAACGCTCGGCGCGTCCAAACGGAACTTACGCCGTCGGTTTCATCGACAAAACGCTAATACGCTATTCCTTGTTGTTGCAACCAATTTTGCGCCTCCCTATCGCCGGCTCTCGCCGCCCTGCGGAGCCACTCAATCCCTATTGGCGCGTTCTGAACCACGCCAGTACCATAGCAAAAACAAAAGCCAAGCCACCTCATCGCCATCGGGTACCCATTCGCCGCAGCTTGCTCAAAACAACGAACCGCCGTCGCATAATCCTGCGGAACGCCGCGCCCATAATAGTAACACTCGCCAAGCATCACCAAGGAAACTAGGTGCCCACGCGCCGCCGCTTTCTCTAAAATCCAAACCGCCGTAGCGTCATCGCCGCTTTGTTGACACAGATGGGCAAGATAAGACCGCTGTACGTCCGATAGTTGTAAAAAAGCGGCGTCGACCTTCCTTTTCTTTGCCGACGAAAGCGCCTGTTCAAGCATCCTTCCGAAACTCGCCGCGTCCACCCCGGTAATCGGCGGTCCGGTCGTAATCGGGCGCTCGCTACTAATCGGCGGCCCGGTCGTAATCGGGCGCTCGGTTTGATTCCGTTGCAACTCCGCTATCATTTGCTTCAGCTCGTCGATTTTATCGTCGTCATCGTCGTCCTTAATAACGACGGGCGGTTTGCTTCCGGCGATCACCTGCTCCACCTCCGCTTCCGCGACGCGGTACTCTTCGTTCTCCGGATTGCATTCGCGAGCCTCGCGGATTTTCTCCAGCGCGGCTTCCCATTTTTTCTCTTCGCGCAAGCGTTGCGCCGCCGCGTACAACTCTTTCGCCTTTCTTCGATTCTCCGGCGTTACGTCGCCGATCGTCATCAGCGCGAAGTCCGCCGCCAATCCGTCTAAACACGGCTTTTGCGTCGCGTCGTAATACTCGTAAGCCATCTCGTTTGTCCGCGCCGACACATACGTGAAAAGCTCCGAAAACGCCAAGACGCCGTCGTCGTTCGCGTCCGCTTTCGACTTATTCTCGTCCAACGCTTCCAAGAGGCTCAACGTAAAAAACCCGTTTTCAAGGTGTTTCGCGCGCCCGCGCCCGCCCTCGTAGGAAAGATTGCCCGGTTCGCAACTTTGCAGAAGCAAGACCGAGTCGGGAACGTCCAACGGGTCGGTCAACGCTCTCGCCGTCGCCGAACGCGCAAGCTGGAACGGCGAACGCGACGCCCCCGGATTCGACGGGTCCTCGCGGCACGCGTCGACGATGATCCAACGGAAAGACGCCGCGCTCTTTTTCAACGCCCGCGTCATCTCTTTGATAGAAACCGACGTTCCGAACAAGTCTTTAAGATCGACGTCGGTCGGCGCGAAAAACGCCTCGCCGGACGGGCTCTGAATTCCATGTCCGCTCAGGTAAACAACGACGAAATCGCCCTCGTTCAAATTGTCGACAAATTCCGCAAACCGCCGCGCGATCGCGCTTTGCGTCGGGCGTTTATCGTCGGTTTCGCCGGTTTTCAACACGACGACGTCGCGCTCTTCAAAGCCGATTTCGACCAACTTTTTCGCCAACGCTTCGACGTCCTTTTTAGCGCCGGGAAGGGGCGGCGCTTTGTCGCCGTAATCGTCCGCCGCGACAAGAAACGCCTTGCGCCCGACCGGAACCTCAAGTTCGCCGTTCTTCGGCGCGACGACGATAGGTCGCGCGCCGTCTTTCGACGCGACAACGCTTCGAACGCCCGACGAATCGGCTTTATCGCAACCGACGAACGCCGCCGCGCAACCAAGAAGCAGCGCCGCCGCCCATCGCTTAGAGGCTACCCCCCCCCGTTTAACTAAACTGTTTATCTTACCCATTTTAACACCTTTCTTGTCGTTAAGAGTCGATAAGTCGTCGCTTAAAACTGAATTGAACGCGCAAAAAGCGCCGCGAAAAGCTTTACGCTTCTATTTTCTTCAAAAAGCGGTTCCGCGCAAGAATAAGAGTCGTAAAAAGAGGAAATTTGTCTGAAATTTTATCAAAATTATTATCTTTTCAAAAAAAACGTCGAAACGGCCTCCGCGGGAAACCGTCTCGACGTTTTCGCGTTAGTCAAACGTCGGCGCGAAAGAACGCCCTAACGTTTAACTCAGCGTTGCGGACGTTCGCCGCGCGGGCCGTGCGGGCGTTGCGGCATTTCGAGCTTCTTGATCTTCGCGTTGCGGAAGACGACCGGTTCGTTGCCGTGCAGGCCTTGGAAGCCGATGTAACCGGCGTTTTCCGTTTCGGCCGGCGCTTTGTTGATCAGCCACGGGTACGGTTTCGTGCCGTCCGGGTTGACGTCGGCTTTCGTCCATTGACGTTTGTTCATCGACGTCGTGAGGTGGCCGTTGAGGTAAACTTGAATCGTCGGGCCCATGCAGACGACCGTCATACGGTTCCATTCGCCCGGCGCTTTGCAGACGTTGAACATCGGAGCGCA
>JAZQAP010000593.1:0-3993 GCA_045545275.1 Thermoguttaceae bacterium
GTCGAAATCGTCTGGAAGCGCGTTCGATTCGTCGGCGTCGAGTCCGAACGGAGAGGAGGCGTTCGGGGCGTCCGCGTCGGTTCCGGAAGCTCGGGGCGCGACGAGCGAATCGTCCGAAAGCGCCGCGTCGAAAGAGGCGTCCGGAGCGAACGAGGCCGCGTCGTCGTTGGAAAAAGCGGAGGAGGACGCGCTCGACTCCGAAGTCGCGGCGATGAGGGAATCGTCGACGGTCGCCTCTTTGAGGACGAAAGTCGAGCCGCAACGGGCGCAGCGACCGCGACGCCCAAGGAGCGCGACGTCCAACGAAAAGACGGCTAAACAGTTCGGACAGCGAGTTTCAAACAAACGTTGCATTGCGGGCGCCGCGCGAGACGGCGAGTGGAAACGGGGGAAATAGAGAAGAAAAAAGGAACGAAACGGGAAGGACGGGACGACGAAGGACGCGCCGCGTCGGCGACGGACGCGGCGTTAAGGGAAGGAATGAAATTCTCAAAAAGTTCGAGGCGGTCGCCGTCGCCGCGCGTCGACCGTTAAAATCGGCGACGACGCGACGGCTTTTTAGCGTTTAATTTCGAGCGAATAAGCCTTGAACGCGGCGTCGAGGTCGTCGGCGGTCAGGTCGCCGTCGTGCAACAGAACGCGGTACTCGAAGCGGAGCGTTTCGCCGCGATTCAACGTTTTCGAACCGTCGGCGGCTTTATTTTGCGGCTCGAAGTCGCGTTGGCCGAAGGGGTTCGTCGCGAAGAGCCCGTAATCGCGGACGTGTCGCCAAGACGGGAACGCCCAACTTTCGGGGCCGTTGAGGACGGCGACGCCGATCGTCGTCAGCGGGAAATCGGTCGCTTTGTCGCCGCGAGCGAGTTCGCGGGTCAATTCGTCGCCTTCGAGGAAACGCGCGGCGGGGCCGGAATAATCGACCCAAGCGGAACGTTTGCCCCAAGTTTCGCCGTCTTTGCGCCCGGCGTCGTCGAGAATGCGACCGCCCCATTTCGGGTTCGACTTTTTCGCCGTCAACGCGGTCGGGGAGGGCAAGCGAACGCCGAACGAGCCTTCTTTGGTGTCGCTGAAAATAACGCCGTCTTCGAGCGCGGTAATTCGAATGGAAAAATCGACGTAGCGAACGTTTTTCCCGCCGACTTGGCCGCTCGGAAGGACGCCGAAACGGAGCGTTCGGAGGTCTTCGCAAACGTCGCGTTTGAGTTTGGCGTTAAACCAGCGGTTTTGGGTAGTAAGAATTGCCTTATTGCCGTCGCAATCAAAGGAAACGACTTCCGTTTGACGGATTTTCGAGTCGGTCAGCGCCCAAAAATCGCCGCCTTTGACCGCGCCGTGATTGAACCAAAGGGAACGGTGGTGCGGGTGGTCTTTCGCGCCGCCGCGTTCGCCGATTTGAGCGTTTTGGTAAATCGCTTTCATCGCGGCGTCGGTTTGAGCGTCGACGTCGATTTCGTCGATCATCGGCCAACCGCGGGTCGCGAGGGCGCCGCTTGGGGTTCGGAGCGGCCAAACGATCGGCGTTCCTTGCGCGTCCGGGACGCACCCGGCGAAAAGTTCGTCGTCGACGTAAACGCGGAACGAACCGTCGTCGACTTTTTCGGTCGAAACGACCGGGGCGGAGGCGACCGGCTCGTCGGCGAAGGTCGGCGAAACCGAAAGGGGCGCGGCGAAAGCGAGGAGGGCGAACGCGCCGACGGCGAGCGAACGGCGTCGCGTCAAAAACGTCGCTTCAAGAATGGAACGCATCGTGGAAGACTCCAATTTCGAACGGATAAAACGAATGGGAAACGAGCGCCGAAACGCCGTCGAGGCGCCGCGATAACGATTCGCAAAACGCCTATTAATATATTAATGACAAAATTGCGTCGCGCCGACGGGAAAAACGTCGTCGACGAGGGCGAAATTAACGGGTCGGGACGGCGCCGAGGACGGAAAGAGTCTGCATCAACGCGTTGAGATGCGCGATTCGCGGGCCGTATTTGTCGAAAAATTCGTGCATAAAATATTCGCTGTCTTGCAGATTTTCGAAATTGTCGTTAATTTCAAAAGTGAGCGACGACAAGAATTCCGTTTGAATTTTTCCTAAGCAGTCGGCGGCGACGCGGCAGGACTTCGCCAAACCGGGGTTCGCGTCTTTCCATTGCGCAAGCTCGGCGGCGCGTTGGCGTTGCCCGGCGCTTAAACAATCGACGACTTCTTGCAAGAGTTCGTTTTGGCGATTTTGCGCGACGAGGAGTTGGCGAACGAGCGCGGTAAACTCCGATTGGCGGTCGGCGTGCTGGGTGATCGTGCCGGCGTTGACGTCGATCGAGTTGACCAATTCGTACTTCGGTTCGTTGGGCATTGCGACTTTCCTCGTGGAATTGAGCGTTAAGCGTCGGCGGCGGAGGAAGCCTCCCGACTTTACCTCTATTATACCCTGCTTCTTCCGGATTTTACTTAAAAATATCGTTTTTTTTAGCGAAAAAAGCAAAATTTGAACGTCGGCGCGAAAAAAGGCGCGTATAAACGTCGAAACGGCGAAGT
The DNA here is from genome assembly GCA_045545275.1 of Thermoguttaceae bacterium. GTDB lineage: Bacteria > Planctomycetota > Planctomycetia > Pirellulales > Thermoguttaceae > RUG369. The sequence goes on from JAZQAP010000593.1 coordinate 2,524, forward strand.
TCGAGGGCGTTTTATGTAAAATAGGAAGAATAGGGAAAAAGAAGCGGATGCGAGGGCGCGCGAGGAGCGGCGGCGAGAAGGGAATCGAGCGGGCCCCCTTGCCGAACGTCGAGCCCGCGTTTAAAATAATGGGAGCGCTTTGACTTGGCGGTTTGATTTTAACGCGGAGCTTTCAGACGGCGGCAACCTAAGATAAATTGGATAATTTGGGAAAATGACGCGACCGGAAGAGAAAAAACGACCGACGCATTTGGGGTTTTTGACGGCGCTGGGCGACCCGGCGCGCGGCGTCATCGGCGGTTTTTTGGTTTTGAATCTGGTCGGGCGTCCGACCGAGTTTCACTGCACCGCGCCGGTTCGACCGAATCGCGCGCAAGAAATTTTATACGGCGCTACTTTAGAGGGGTTTCTTTGCGGCGAACAGATCGCGCAGGCGTTGGTCGGGCGGACGAAGACGGAACTTGCGGCGATTTTAACGAATAATCCGAACGTGTTGACCGCCGGAAACTCTTTGAAAGCCCCGCTCGCGTTGGTTTTTAACCGTTCTAACGTTTGCGCGGCGCCGGGCGACGAGGAAAAATACGCGGTTTGGGAAGAAAAAACGGGGCGAAACGGCGGCGGGGCTCCGGAAGCGGCGCGCCGACGAATCGACGACGAGAATTGGACGCCGGAGAAAAATAGCGAAGACGCGGCTAACTTTCGGCGACGCTCCTTTTTTTACGACGGTTTCGAGCGAACGCCGCCGACGCCGGGCGTCGATTATTCCGCTTGGCGAACGGTCGCGAAGGGGCGCAATCGGCTGGCTCTTCCGACCGATTTCGTCGGCTCGGACGGTCGCGCGGTCGACGTCGACGAGATTTCGGCGCGGCTCGACCTCTTTTTCAAGTCGATCGACAGCGTCGAACCCTTTGAGCGGATTCGCTTGGCGGTCGAAGAGGCGCAAAAATCGGGGTGATTGGCGAAGACGGGCGGGTCTGGCGTTTGCTGCGGTCGGCGGCGAGTTTGACGATTGGGTAAATTAGGAAGGACGCTGTTGCTTAAGCGTGTTGAAATGGAAAGGATGCGACGATTTTGACGAGCGAAACGAACGGAGCGAACGACCGAGAAGGTCGCGCGAACGCGCAAGAGGCGGCGAGCGCGTCGCCGGACGACGTTCGATTTTCGATTCCGGTTCGGAGTTGGAACCGTCGCGTCGCCGCGCCGAAGACGTTGAGCGTTCTTTGTCCGCGCCGTTTGCTCGACGAAAACGGGCGGCGGCTCGAGATCGAGACGAAGTCGCTCCGTCTCGGCGCGCGGCCCGGCGACGTTCGCGTTTTCGCGATTCCGGTCGACGCCCGTAAAAAAGCCGCGAGCGTCGAGCGAAACGTCGAAAGTTTTTACTTCTTCCCGCAAGACGAACCGGACGCCGACGCGCTTGAAAAGGAGTTGAACGGCGCGAAAAAGGAGAAAGAGTTAGACGGGGCGAACGAC
>JAZQAP010000594.1:0-4348 GCA_045545275.1 Thermoguttaceae bacterium
GAACTACGAAAACGTCGAATTCGACGCGCGTCGTTCCGTTGCCCTCTTTTTTAGTCGAGCTTTTGCGTCGTTACAGAATCGAGCGAGGGCGTTATTTCTTGACGGGAACCGAAAAACCGACCGAACCGCGTCTCTTTTACCTACGGTACAAGACGTTCATGCGCAAACACGGACTCGAAACCTCGACGTTTCACGCGTTGCGCCATTCGTTCGCGACGCATTGCGTCGAGAAGGGGTTCGACGCGAAATCGCTTGCCGAGATTCTGGGGCACGCGAACGTTTCGACGACGTTCGCGCTGTACGTTCATCCGACGTTCGAGCGTAAACGTCTTCAAATGGAAACGCTAACGCCGAGCTATTTATCGTCAAAAAAATAGTCGGAACAGCGTCGCTTCACCCCCGACGCCTCGACGCTTCGCGAGTCGCGCCGTTGATTTCGGCGCGTATGAAATGGATTTGGACGCTTCGTTCCATTATTTGAGACGAAAGTAACTTCGTCGAGCCGCCTTTGTTTTGGCATATTGAAAGTTAGGTTGTCGAGATGACTTCCCACGATAATCGGATTAAATTACGCGTGCCGTTTTCGCCGCCCGACGTCGGCGAGTTAGAAATTGAAGCGATCGCTTCCGCCTTGCGTTCCGGATGGATTACGACCGGGCCTAGAACGAAGGAATTGGAAGATAAAATCGCCGATTACACCGGCGTCGAACGCGCGGTTTGTCTCAATTCTCAGACGGCTTGCGCCGAAATGGCGTTGCGCGTTCTCGGTCTCAAACCGAGCGACGAGGCGATCGTTCCGGCGTACACGTACACCGCGACCGCTTCGGTCGTTTTACACGTCGGCGCGACTCCGATTATGATCGACTCGCAAAAAAATAGCGTCGAAATGGATTACGACGCGGTCGAAGCGGCGATCACCGAAAAAACGAAAGCGATTATTCCGGTCGACGTCGCCGGGATTCCTTGCGACTACGAGCGTTTGTTTCAAATCGTCGAAAGCAAAAAAAGTCTCTTTCGTCCGTCGAACGAGATTCAAGAAGCGCTTGGGCGCGTCGCGATTATGGCCGACGCGGCGCATTCGTTCGGCGCCGTTTGGCGAGCGCGACCGATCGGCTGCGTCGCCGATTTTTCGTCTTTTTCGTTTCACGCGGTCAAAAATTTAACAACCGCCGAGGGCGGCGCGGTCTCTTGGCGCGCGATTCCGGGCGTCGATTCGGAGGAAATTTACCGCCGCTTCCAGCTGTTGAGCTTGCACGGACAAAGCAAATCGGCGTTGGAAAAGTCGAAAATCGGTTCTTGGGAGTACGACGTCGTCGGGCCTTGGTATAAGTGCAATATGACCGACGTCGCGGCGGCGATGGGATTGGCGCAACTACGACGTTATCCGATGATGTTGTCGCGGCGACGTAAGATTATTCGCGCGTACGACGAGGCGTTTCGGCCGCTCGGCGTTCAAACGCTCGAACATTTTCGTCCGGGTTGCGAATCGTCGGGGCACCTTTATCTAACGAGAGTTCCCGGCGTCGGCGCGGAGGAGCGCAACGAGATTATCGTCAAAATGGCCGAGCGCGGCGTCGTTTGCAACGTTCATTATAAACCGTTGCCGATGTTGACGGCGTATAAAAATCTCGGTTTCAATATCGAAAATTACCCGAACGCTTACGAGCTTTTCGCCAACGAGATTACGTTGCCGCTTTACTCGCTTTTATCGGACGAAGCGGTCGATTGCGTCGTCGATTCTTATCGAACCGTTTTGAAGGATTATTTGTAAACGATGCGTCTGCAAAGTTGGGACAAGTTGCCGTTGGAAATGCGGACGCCGGAAGTGCGCGTTTATTACGACGTTTTGCGCAAAAAACGAGCGGCGCTCGCGGCGAAACGCGTTTTCGACGTCGTTGCGGCGACTGCGTTGCTTATCGTTTTATCGCCGATTTTTTTACTTTTGGCGATCGCGATCAAACTCGATAGCGCGGGGCCGGTCTTTTATCGCCAGGTTCGTGTAACGCAATATAATAAACGTTTTCGAATTTTCAAGTTTCGTTCGATGACGCAGGGCGCGGACAAGGGCTCGTTGGTAACGGTTTCCGGCGACGCTCGGGTAACGCGAGTCGGCGCGCTGATTCGCAAATGTCGGCTCGACGAAATACCGCAGCTGATCGATATTTTGCGCGGAACGATGACGTTTGTCGGGACGCGCCCCGAAGTTCCGCGTTACGTCGAGCGTTATACGCCGGAAATGATGGCGACGCTTCTTTTGCCGGCCGGCGTTACGAGTTGGGCGAGTATTCGCTATAAAGACGAAGCGGCCCTTCTCGATTCGGCGACCGACGCGGATAAAACTTATCTCGAAGAAGTGTTGCCCGCGAAGATGCGCTACAACTTGGAGTCGTTAAAAAATTTTAGTTTTTGGGGCGACTTCAAAACGACGCTCGCGACCGTTGAAGCGGTCTTGAAAAAAGAAGACGAATCCGAAGCGAAGGAGACGAATCGATGAATCGCGACGTTGCCGTTTCGGTTGTAATGCCGTTGTATAACGAAGAAAAATATATCGACAAATGCGTTCGTTCGCTTTTGGCGCAAGATTATCCGCTCGACGATATGGAGTGGATCTTCGTCGACGGCGAGTCGAAAGATCGCACCGTCGAGATTTTGAACGAGTTCGCCGAGCGTTATCCGAACTTGATTCGCGTTTTGAATAATCCGCATAAGATCGTTCCGCGCGCGATGAATATTGGGATCGCCGCGTCGCGAGGGCGCTACGTTATTCGGCTCGACGCGCACGCCGATTACGCTCCGGACTATTTTTCGAAATGCGTTCGTTATCTGGAAACGACGCCCGACGCGGAGAACGTCGGCGGCGTCGCGGAAACGAAGTCGCGCGGTTTTGTCGGCGGCGCGATCGCGAAAATGCTTTCCTCGAAATTTGGCGTCGGCAACTCGCAGTTTCGAACGAACGGCAAAAGCGGGCCGGTCGACACGGTTCCGTTCGGCGCGTTCCGGCGCGAAGTTTTTAAGAAATACGGCGGTTACGACGAACGCTTGGTGCGAAACCAAGACAACGAAATGAACTTTCGTATTCGCAAAAACGGCGGCAAAATCTACCTCTTCGACGATATTCGTTTGTCGTACTATTGTCGCGACACGGTGAAGGGGATCGCGCGTATGGCTTGGCAAAACGGCATGTGGAACGTGATTACGATGAAGCTGTGTCCGGGCGCGATGGGCGTTCGGCACTTTATCCCGTTAGCTTTTGTCGCGTCGCTCGTCGGGTTGGGCGCGCTCGGTTTTTGGACGCCGATTTTTTGGTTGGCGTTGGCGGCGGAAGCGGCGTTGTATTTGACGTTGGACGCTTTTTTTTCGTCGAAACAATGTTCTTCGCTTAAAGAGTTTGCGCTTTTGCTCGCGCTCTTTCCGATTTTTCACGTTTCTTACGGGTGCGGTTCGTTGCGCGGGTTGGGGAAACTTTGCGAAAAGACTTTTCGGAAAAGTCGATATGTTCCGAAATCGATTTAACTTGCGGAATATTTTCATTAACGGGATACGATAAGGACGGATAAAATGTCGTTGTGCGATAAATTGGTTTCGAAGGAAGAAACGCTTTCCTTGATCGGTTTGGGGTATGTTGGAATGCCGATCGCGATCGCTTTTGCGAAAAAAGGGCTGAACGTAATCGGTTTCGACTTGAACAAAGTCAAAATCGACCTGTACCGTTCCGGCGTCGACCCGACGAAGGAGGTCGGCGACGAAACGATTCGCAATACGACCGTCGAGTTTACCGCCGATGAAACCCGGCTCCGCGACGCGAAGTTTCACATCGTGGCCGTGCCGACGCCGGTCAACGCCGACCACACGCCGGACTTGGCGCCGGTCGTCGGCGCGAGCGAAATTATCGGTCGCAATTTAACGCCCGGTTCTATCGTCGTTTACGAATCGACCGTTTATCCCGGCGTTACGGAAGACGTTTGCGTTCCGATTCTCGAACGCGAATCCGGTTTGAAGTGCGGCGTCGATTTTAAGGTCGGCTATTCTCCGGAGCGTATCAACCCGGGCGACAAGGTTCACCGACTCGAAAATATCCATAAAATCGTTTCGGGTATGGACGCGGAGTCGTTGGAGGAAATCAAGAACGTTTACGACTTGGTGATCGAAGTCGGCACGTATCCGGTTTCGACGATTAAAACGGCGGAAGCGGTGAAGGTCGTCGAAAACAGTCAGCGCGACGTTAACATCGCGTTTATGAACGAGTTGGCGATGGTGTTCGACCGTATGGGAATCGATACGAACGAAGTCGTCGACGGCATGAACACGAAGTGGAACGCGCTCGGTTTCCGACCGGGCCTCGTCGGCG
>JAZQAP010000595.1:0-6866 GCA_045545275.1 Thermoguttaceae bacterium
TTCGACGGTTTCCGCACCTCGCACGAAGTTAACAAACTGGAAAAACTGCCGGAATCGACCGTCCGCGAAATGATGGATCTCGACGCCGTCCGCAACTTCCGCGAACGCGCCCTCAATCCGCACAGCCCGGTCATCCGCGGCACGGCGCAAAACCCGGACGTCTTCTTCCAAAGCCGCGAAGCGTGCAACCCGACCTACGACGCCGTCCCGGGTATCGTCCAAGAAGAAATGGACAAATTCGCGAAGTTGACCGGTCGTCAATACCGCATTTTCGACTACTACGGCGACCCGAACGCCGAAAACGTTATCGTTATTATGGCGAGCGGTTCCGGTATCGTCGAAGAATATATCGACTTTATCGGTAAAGATAAAAACGTCGGTATGGTCAACGTTCGCCTCTACCGTCCGTTCGACGAAGCCGCGTTCGTCGCCGCGTTGCCGAAGACGGTCAAGAAAATCGCCGTCCTCGACCGCACGAAGGAACCGGGCGCCGGCGGCGAACCGCTTTACCTCGACGTCGTTTCGGCTCTCGTTCGCTGCTGGGAAGGCGCGCTTCCGTTCGTCGCCGCCGGTCGTTACGGCCTCGCGTCGAAAGACTTCACCCCGGCGATGGTCAAAGCGATCTACGACGAACTCGCGAAAGACGCTCCGAAGAAAAAGTTCACGATCGGCGTCAAAGACGACCTCACCAACCTCAGCCTCGACTACGACCCGACCTTCTCGACCGAAGCGGACGACGTTCGTCGTTGCATCTTCTACGGTCTCGGTAGCGACGGCACCGTCGGCGCGAACAAAGAAACGACGAAAATCGTCGGCGAATACACCGAAAACTTCAGCCAAGGCTACTTCGTTTACGACTCGAAGAAAGCCGGCGCCGTTACGGTTTCGCACCTCCGCTTCTCGCCGCGCCCGATCAAGGGTTCGTACCTGATTTACCAAGCGAACTTCGTCGCGTGCCACCAATTCGTCTTCACGCAAAAGCTCGACATGCTCTCGACGATCGTCAAGGGCGGGACGTTCCTCCTGAACGCTCCGTACGGCGCCGCGGAAGTTTGGGATCACCTCCCGATCGAACTCCAACAAGAGATCGTCGAGAAGGAACTCGAATTCTACGTCGTCGACGCGGTCAAAGTCGCGAAAGCGGCGGGCATGGGCGGTCGCATCAACACCGTTATGGAAACCTGCTTCTTCAAGCTCGGCGACTTTATGCCGGTCGACGAAGGCATCGGCTACATCAAAGCCAGTATTAAGAAGGTTTACGGCAAAAAGGGCGACGAAATCGTTCAAAAGAACTACGCGGCGGTCGACTCGTCCCTCGCGGCGCTCGAAAAGGTCGATTACCCGAAACAAGTTACGTCGACGTTCCACCGTCGCAACGGCGTCGTCGGCGACGCGCCGGAATTCGTTACGAACGTCCTCGGCGAAATCTTGGCCTCGCGCGGCGAAGAACTCACCGTCAAAGATATGCTCCCGACGGCGGACGGCACCTTCCCGGTCGGCACGACGAAATACGAAAAACGCGGTATCGCGATCGATATTCCGATTTGGGATAGCGAAACCTGTATCCAATGCGGCAACTGCTCGCTCGTCTGCCCGCACGCCGCGATCCGTATGAAGATTTACGACGCCGCCGACGGCGCGCCGGAATCGTTCAAGTCGGTCGACGCGAAAACGAAGGAATTCGAAGGCAAGAAGTTCACGCTTCAAGTCGCGCCGGACGACTGCACCGGTTGCGGTATGTGCGTTTACGTCTGCCCGGCCAAGAACAAGACGGAAGAAGGCAAGAAAGCGATCAACCTCGAAAACAAGATCGCCAACGAAGCCGCCGAACGCGCCAACTGGGATTACTTCCTCACGATTCCGGATTACGACCGCTCCAAAGCGAAGGTCGACACCGTCAAGGGTTCGCAACTCTTGCTCCCGCTCTTCGAGTTCTCGGGCTCCTGCGCGGGTTGCGGCGAAACGCCTTACGTCAAACTGGTTACGCAACTCTTCGGCGATCGTATGCTGATCGCGAACGCGACCGGTTGCTCCTCGATTTACGGCGGCAACCTCCCGACGACGCCGTACACGACGAACGCCGACGGCTGCGGCCCGGCTTGGGCGAACTCCTTGTTCGAAAACAACGCCGAATTCGGTCTCGGCATGCGCGCCGCGGTCGACCAACAAGTCGGCTTCATGAAGGAAATCCTCGTCGCGAAGAAAGACCAACTCGGCGACGCGCTGGTCGAAAACCTCCTCGGCAACAAACAGGAAACCGAAGGCGAAATCGCGCAACAACGCGTTTGGGTCAAAGAACTTAAAGCGAAACTCGCGGAACTTAACTGCGACTGCGAACAAGCGAAGCTCCTCGAAATGTCGGCCGACTACCTCGTCCGCCGCAGCGCGTGGATCATCGGCGGCGACGGTTGGGCTTACGACATCGGTTACGGCGGGCTCGACCACGTCGTCGCGTCGAACAAAGACGTCAACATCCTCGTCCTCGACACCGAAGTTTACTCGAACACCGGCGGTCAAGCGTCGAAATCGACGCCGAAGGGCGCGGTCGCGAAATTCGCCGCGAGCGGTAAGGCGACGGGCAAAAAAGACCTCGGTATGATGGCCGTTTCTTACGGTTCCTGCTTCGTCGGTCAAATTTCGCTCGGCGCGAACCCGGCGCACGCGATCAAAACGCTCGTCGCGGCGGAATCGTACAACGGCCCGTCGCTCGTCATCGCGTACTCGCACTGCATCGCGCAAGGCATCGACATGAAGACCGGTATGGAACTTCAAAAAGAAGCCGTCAAGTGCGGTTACTGGCCGCTTTGGTCTTACGACCCGCGCTTGGAAAAACCGTTCCAACTCGCCAGCAAGGCTCCGGAAGGCGCGCTGAAAGACTTCGAAGCGAAGCAAAACCGCTTCAAGTCCCTCAAACGCATCAATCCGGAAGCCGCCGCGACGTACGAAGCGCAAGCGCAAGAAGATATTTACAAGCGCTACGAATACTACAAAGCGTTGACCGAAGTCCAAAAGTAATAACGGTTTAAGCCGTTAGCCGACGCAAAGCGCGCGAGTCGAAACGCCGATTCGCGCTCTCCGCGACGCAAGAAACAAAAAACGACGGAAAAGGCGAACGCTTTTTCCGTCGTTTTTTATTGTCTAAATATTTTATCGCTCGAAAGACGCGTCCCGGCGTCGTTTTCCTTTTCGGCGAAGGCGTTCTAAACGCTCAAACGAAAACGCGTTGCAGAAGCGCCATATACAAAAGCGTTCCGCCGCCGACGCTTAGGAGCATATTTCCCTTCCAAGCGTGCAGAATCGCGACGGCGACTCCGGCGATTAGCTCCGGAAGCGCGAACGGATACCGAAGCGGCGTCGCGTTTCTAAAGCAATAAACGACAAGCATCGCGATAATCGCCGGCGGCAGCGCGACGCCGAGATACGAAACGACTTCCGGCGTCTTCCGTTTTCCGCCGAAAACGAGAAACGGAAAAAAGCGGAGCCCCGCCGTTACCGCCGCGACGACCGCGACGATCGCGACCGAATGCGAAAAATCGATCATCGTTCCCCCTCCTTTTCCGACGCCGCGTCCGTCGAAGCGAGCGTTTCTTCAGTTGACGCAACCTCTTGCGCCGCCGTCGTTTCCGTTTCTTTCTTCGTTTCGAAAAAGCGTCGTCCGCCGATCAAAACCGCGCAAATCCCGAGCGTCGCCGGAATGAGAAAATTGTCCGGTCCGAACGCGAACAGCGCCAAAATCGAAACCGCGACGCCAACCGACGCCGGTCGATGACGCCGCGTTCCCTTCCATTGCTCGACGAAAACCGCGACGAAAAGCGCCGTCATCGCGAAATCGACGCCCCGCGAATCGAACTCGACGAGCGTTCCGACGAGCGCGCCGACGACGCAACCGACGATCCAATACGAATGGTCGAAAAGCGTCAGCCAAAAAGCGAAGCGCGGGAAATCGGTTCCGTCCGGAGCCTTGCCGTCGCAGGTGAGCGAGTACGTTTCGTCGGTCATTCCGAAGACGATGTAAGGCTTGTATTTACCGGCGTTTCGGTATTTTTCGATCATCGTAACGCCGTAAAAAATATGCCGCGCGTTGACCATAAAAGTCGCGATCGCCGTCGCGGCCAACGTCGCCTGATTCGCCAGCAAATCGACGGCGAGATACTGCATCGCTCCGGCGTAAATCGTTACGCTCATCGCCAGCGCCCAAATCGGCCCGTATCCGGCCTGCGCGAGCAAAACGCCGAACCCAAACCCGAGCGCGAGGTACCCCGCCATCACCGGCAAAGATTTCACAAACGCCGCTCGAACCGTTTTTCTCATCGTTTTCGCCTTGACTATCTCCGCCATCTTCGCTGTTTTAACGCTTACCGTCTCGCCGCGCCGCCGCGAACGCCCTAAAAGCGGGAATCGCGACCGTCGAGGTTTACTTTCATCATACCGCAATTTTCGATTTTTTGAAGCCCGAAAACCCGAAATTTCCCGAAACGCCGGCCCGTCGTACTTTCCCGTTCGCCGCCTCTTTTCCAACGGGCGAAAATCAAAAATTCTCACGCTCGCTCTTGCGGCGGTCAAGGTTTAACGTTAAAATAAAGACGCTCGACGCGTTTCGTTCGCTCGACTTTGCGTCGTTTCCCCATTTTCGCCTTTTTACGTCAAATCCATTGTTTCCCGTAGCGTCGTTCTCTCAGGAGCGTTCCCGATGTCGTTAAAGTTTATTCATTGCGCCGACCTTCACCTCGACTCGCCGATGCGCGGGCTCGGAACGACCGACCCGGAGATCGCCGAAACGATTCGCGACGCGTCGCGCCGGGCGTTCGAGCGGCTAATCGACGTCGCGCTCGAAGAAAACGTCGCGTTCGTCGTCGTCGCGGGCGACCTTTTCGACGGCGATTGGGACGACCTCGCGACCGGGCTTTGGACGATTCGCCAACTTCGCCGCCTCGAAGCGCGCCGCGTTCCCGTTTTTATCTCGTTAGGAAATCACGACTTGCAAAACAAGACGCTTCCAAAGCTGACTTGGCCGAAAAACGTCAAAATTTTCAACGCGAAGAAACCGGAAACGTTCCTTTACCCGGACGACCTGCCGCAACTTCTCGACGGCGCCCCGAAACGCGCTCGCAAAACCGCCGCGCGCTCCGCCGCAACTCTTGAAAATACGTTGTTTGGCAATTTACCGGAAACCGAGTCGTCCGCATTTTTCGACGGCGCCCCGGAACGCGTCGCGCTGACCGGGCAAAGTTTCCGCGCCCAATTTTGTCCGGAAAATTTGGCGGAAAACTTTCCGTCGGCGGTTCCTAACGCGTTCAATATCGGCGTTTTACACACCGACGCAAGCGGAGACGGCGCCGCGTCGCATTACGCGCCGACGAGTCTTGAAACGTTAAACTCGAAACGTTACGATTACTGGGCGCTCGGGCACGTTCACCGCCGCCAAACGCTCCAAACGACGCCCGCTTGGATCGGGTATCCGGGCGTTTTGCAAGGCCGTCATATTCGCGAACCGGAACCGAAGGGATTTTACGTCGTTGAAATTGAAAACGGCGCGCTCGTCGACGCTCCGCGTTTCGTCGCCGCCGACTCGCTACGTTGGTTCGCGCTTGAACTTGATTTATCGCAAGTCGCGTCGGAAAAAGAGTTGCGCGAACGCTTTCTCAACGCGGCGCAGTCGATCGTCGACGAGGCGGAAGAGCGCTTCGCGGCGGTTCGCCTTACGCTTGTCGGTCGAACGGAACTGCATCGCGAATTATCGCAAGGCCGCGCTCGTCAAACGCTCGGCGAAACGTTCCGCGCTTGGGCGCTCGAACTCGGCGACGCGCTTTGGCTCGAAGAAATCGAATTGAAAACGACGGCGCCGCGCCCCGCGACGCTCGGCGAAACCGGAATTCTCGGCGATCTCGCCGCCGACTTCGAACGTAAAATCGCCGAACTCTCCGCTCGCCTCGCCGCGTTCGAAACGCCGCAAACCGAGGAACCGCAAGCGTTGGAAGAAACGGAATCCCCTTTTGCCGACTTAGAAAAACGCGTCGGCGCGTATTGGCGGGAACTCGGAATCGATCTCGACGACCCGGCGACGCTTCGTCGTTGGCGCGAAGAGGCCCGCGAAATTTTAATCGACGCGTTCAACGACGCCGAGTAACGTTTTCCCCTTTTTTAAGCCGGGCCGCAATAAAAAACGCGACCGAAGTTTCGCTCCGGTCGCGCTCTTTTATTAACGCTTAATCAACGCAACTCGTTATTTCGCATCGGTTTGCCAAATAAACTCAAACGCGAGCGGCGCCGATTCGCGCCAATATTTCCAGTTGTGCGCGCCGTCGCGAACGCGGTATTCGCAGGCGACGCCCGCCGCTTTCGCTTCGTTGTGGAACGCGTGCGCGCCCGGCGTTAAATAGTCGTCGTCGCCGCAATCGAGGCAAAAACGAATCGACTTTTTCGCGTCGTCCGGCAACTTCTTAACAAGCGTATGCGGATCGTTCGCAAAGAAATAATCGTCGAGCCGCTCGGCGTTTTCGTCGACGGAAGCCGCTTTACGATAACGACTTATAAACTCTTTAAACGGCGCCGCCGCGACCTCTTCTTGCGTCCGAATCGCCGGACTCATCGCGAAACAGGCGCTAAACATATCGGGACGTCGCAACGCGTAAAGGAGGGAGCCGTACCCGCCCATCGACAACCCGGCGATCGAGCGGTTTTCTTTACCGGTTTTGCAGCGGTAAAACGTTTCGATCGCGGGAATTAGCTCGTCGAAGAAGAACGTTTCATACTTGCACGAGTCGTCGGCGCTGTCGCGGTACCAGCAACTTTGCGCGTCCGGCATCACGATGATCGCCTTTTTCGTCGGATTTTTCGCAAACCATTCGTCCGCAATCTTTTGGATG
>JAZQAP010000596.1:0-4269 GCA_045545275.1 Thermoguttaceae bacterium
CAAAAAACGGCCAAGCGCAAACAACCGTCGACGCTCGACTTGCAACGCCGCGAAACGGCGCGAAATCCGGCCGCGATGCGCGACTCAAAATCGCCATCAAAAAACGGCCAAGCGCAAACAACCGTCGACGCTCGACTTGTAACACCGCGAAACGGCGCGAAATCCGGCCGCGACGCGCGACTCAAAATCGCCGTCAAAACAACCAAACGCAAACGTTTGCCGACGTTTGACTTGCGAAACGTCGAAAAAACGCGAAATCCGGCCGCGACTCGCACCGTCAAAAATAACGAAGCGTTAAATTATGTTACGACCGAAAAAACATAAATCATTTTCTTGATAACCTTTAACGAACCGTCGGCGTTCAGGGAGACGTCGGTTACAACGGGAATCGGAACGCCGGTAGGCATTGTAAATGTTAACGTTCCGCCTTTAACGCCGGTGGAAACGTTTGCAAAAGCGCGCGCTTCGCTCGTTATGTAAACGCTATTAATAACGCCGCTATTCGCCGGAAGCATCGCGCCCGCCGCGTCTTGCGAATAGGCAAGCGGGACGTTAGGCGCGGTGTTCGCTATTGCGACGTTGTCGCGGGAAACGTCGACCGAAACGCCGTTTCCCGCTACAAACGTTAAATTTTGCGGTTTCGTTTTCAACGCGATTCCGCGCCAACCGACGGAATCGGTCTCGAAGTCGGTTAAAACAAAATCTTCGTCGGAAAAGCAAACGTCGCCGGTTCGCGCCGTCGACGGAACGGTCGACGAATCGCCGACGTAAACGCTTAAAACGCCGGTATTCGAAATTGTTCGCGTCGCCTCGTCGATTAAAACGCCTTCGCCGCCGGAATACGTCGTCGGCGGAACGAACGAAACGATCTCCCAACGACCGCGCCAAACGACGTAAACTCGCGGGTTGTCGCTGTAATTCGTAATCGGCGGCTTCGTCGATTTTAAAAACGTCGGCGCGTAAACGTCGTAAGGCGTCGCCGCTTGCTCGCCGTCGACGATAAAACGGATTTTGCACGTCCAACTAAGTTCGTCGTCGCTCCACGTCCAAGCCGTCCGCAATACGGCCGGGCGAACGTCGTTAACTCGCGACGGCGCGACGTTTTTCGGCGACGCGTCGAGCGTTTGCCGACAAACGTTTCGCGACGTCGAACCGGCGGCGACGATTCGTCGCGCGGCGTCTTGCGTAAGGACGATCTTTTGCATTATCTCACCGGAGGCAATAGGAGCGGGGAAAAATCGACGGGACGGTAAACGCTTCCCGTTAAATAGGTTGGAATCTGACGGCCCGACGCGTCGAACGGCGATATGTTCGTTCCGTCGGGCGTCAAAAACATCGGTTCGTCGACGGTCGCCAAGTCTTGCGCGCAAGCGTTCAAGCCGTTTTGGTACGAGCCGTAAACGATTTTGCCGTTCGCGTCCGTCCAACTCCAAATACGCCGCAAGCCGCCGTTTGCGACGTCCGCGACGCGCGTTCCGACGTTCAAAAAGTCGCGGTTCCACGTTTGCGGGTCGCACAAAAAACGAACGTTAATCGTATAATAACGCCACAAAACGCTTCCGTCGGTCGCGCGATCTTCTTTCAGCGTCGCGTCGATTTGCTCGATTTTCAGCGTTCGCGCCGCGTAAAAATCGCCCGCGACCGTTATCGGGAAAGCGTTGATCGCGTCGCGAAACGTCGTCAGCGCGGACGCGTTAATCGACCGGACGTTGTACGAAAAGGAAACGTCCGTCAAGCCGCGCATCGCCGTCGCCTGCAACGGAACGCCCGCCGTGTTGACGAACGGCGCCGGAACGTTCGACGTCGCGGGATAATAATACGCCGGAGTCGTTTCTTCGGTCGCCGTCGACGCTTTCCAGTTCTCGACGCGATAAAGCCAAGGCGGCGTTTCGTCCGACGTTTCGTTCCCGTTTTGGTCGGTCTGTTGTTCGCGTTGAAGCGGCCCGGCGCGATACTCGACTTCGACGACGATTTCGCCGCGCGGCGTCGGGCCCGCGATAATTTTCGCCGACGCGCTTTCCAACACGAACGCCGGACGGCGCAACACGACGCGACCTTTGCGCGGAATAAAGGTCTGAAAAAGGAGGAAATCGTCGTTATTCAGCCGATACGTTTCAACGTAAACGACGCTCGCGCCGTTGGAAACGTCGACGTTTTCGAAACGCCGCCCTTCGTATTCGCATCGAATCGCCAAATTTTACCCCTCCACGACCAACGTCGCTTGGCCGTCGCCCCCGCTCTTTTGTCCGATCGTCGCCAACATCGCGCCGATGCGACGTAAAAGCGCGTTCCCTTCGCGTTGCTCGCGAAGCGCTTTCTCTTGGTACGCGTTGCGGAAACGGTTCTCGATTTGGAACGCTTCGGCGCTTCCGCGCGTCATCGCGCTTTGCGGCCCGAACGCTTCGTTTTCTTTCTTCGCCGCGTCGAGCGCTTTTTGCGCGCGTTTTTTTTCCAGCGAATCGAGCGACTCGCGCGCTCGATTCGCGTCCCGAACGGCCGCCAAGCGCTCGTCGTCGTTTTTCGCGTTTTGAAACGCGGCGACCGCGTCGCCGAATTGCGCTCGATAAACGTTCGCGCGTTCGAAGTCGGTCGTCGCCGCCGACAAACTCAACTCGCGCGCAAGTTCCGTCTTGCTCTTCGCGACTTCTTTTTCCTTTTCGAGCGCCTCTTTCGTCTTATTGCGCGCCTCTTCTTCCGCGTCGGTCGCTTGATTTCGGAGCGCTAAAATCTCTTGGTTTCGTTCGAAAACCGTCCGTTCGTCGTCGGTCGCTTTCGCCGAAGCCTGAAGCGTCGCGATTCGTTCGCGACAGAGCGCGGCGATTTTCGTTCCGTCGTCTTTCGCGGCGCGGAGCGCTTGGTTAAAGTCCGACGCCGACTGTTCTTTCGCAATATCGGCGAGCGTTTCCGACGCGGCTTTTCCGGCGTCGGCGACGCTCGAAGCGAACGCGTCGAACGCTTCTTTCCGTTCGCCGGTCAACGTCGACGCTTCCAAAATCGCCGCCTCGGTTAATAATTCGTTCGACGCCGCGAGGTTCGCGTTTCGAATCGAGCCCGCTTCCCAACGTTTCTCGTTAACGGTCGCCTCCGTTTGCGCGGAGGCTTGGCGAGTTTGATCGACGATTCCTTGGTACTTTTGAACGACGGCGAGCCGCCCGGCTTCCGTTTGCGCGGCTTTGAGTTCCGTTTGAAAGTTCGTTTGGAGCGCCGCGAAATTTTGTTCGAACGTATGTTCGCCGACCAATTGCGCCGCGTCGATTCGGGCGAGTTGCAACTCTTGAACGGCTTGCGCGCGCTTCGCAAGGTCGACCGTCTTCCCGGCGCGAAGGTCGGCGTCGAAACCGGCGACGTCGCTTTGCGCTTTCGCGACTCGCTCTTGCGCGGCGGCGCTCTTTTCGCGGAACTCGCGTTCGGAATCGGTCGCGAGCGCCAGTTCGATTTTCCCCGCTGTCGACTTGGCGGTTTCGAACGCCTTGTCTTGGGAGGCGTTTTGCGCTTGTCGGGCCGCTTCCGCGTTTTTCGCCGCTTCGGTCGCTTGCGCGGTCGCGCGACGTTGTTCCGCGAGGTCTTTTTCGGCCCGATAATTCTTTTGCGCTTCCGTTTGCGGGAAATTGTCGCGAACCCATTTCGCGCCGCGTTCGCCGAAAAACGCTTTCGCGATCGCTTCGACGAGGAGCCCCGTCAAACGTTGCGCGATTTGAACGGCCCCTTTGATCGCGCCGACGAGGAGTTCGCCGATCCATTTCGCCGCGACGGGGATTCCGGTTGTCGCGACCCATTTTAGCGCGTTCCCAGTCGCCGTCGCGATTTTCGGAAACCATTCGTTCAACGCTTTTTCAAGGAGCGCGGGCCCGCTCTTAAGCGCTTGCAACGCTCCGACGACCAGCCCGATCGGCCCCGCGAAGCGCGTCAACCCCTTCAAAACGAGCCCGACGCGTCCGCCGATCGGAATCAAATTCGCCAACGTTTTTCCGATATTCGACAACGCTTTCAAAGGCGCCGAAAAGGCGCTCGACGCGGCCCCGACCGCTCGCGCTCCGACGCTCGGACGCGTTCGCATTCCCGCCGCGATCTCCGCGCCGCCGTTCGAAAGACGCGAACGCCAACCGCCGGAATAAAGTTCGGTCGCGAACGCCGCTTTTTCGACGCCGCTCGGCCGCGACGGCGCCGCCCAACTTCGCGCCGCCGACGCGTTTTTCGCCGCCGTCGAAGCGGAAACCGCCGCCGCTTCCCGACTCGCCGCCGCCGCGTTCGCGTTCCGCGCCGCCGTCT
>JAZQAP010000597.1:0-4928 GCA_045545275.1 Thermoguttaceae bacterium
CGCTATCCTCTGCAATAATCCGGGTTTGCCGGGGCGAATCAAGCTCGACGTCGTCCCGCTTGACGCGGAGCGCGTTTGCGCCGATTATTACCGCCCCGACCCGCGCGACGTCGACGGTATCGCGCTCGACGATTTCGGGAACCCCGTTTCCTACCGCGTCGCGCCGTCGCGCCCCGGCGACCTCGGTTTCGACCCGGAACGTTTCGGGACGTCGCAACGTCGGAGCGCGTCCTACTTCAACGACGCCAAGGTTTACGACGCGAAAGACGTCGTCCATCGGTTCCGGCGCGTTACGTCGGAGCAACACCGGGGAGCGCCCGAAATCGCCCCGGCGCTACGCCTTTTCGCGCTTTTGCGGCGGTACACGTTAGCCGTCGTAACGGCGGCGGAAGTCGCGGCGGATATGGCGGTTGTGTTGACGACTAACGAAATCGACGGCGGCACGTCGGCAGTCGACGGCGAGGAAGAGGTTTTAGGTATTGCGCCGTACGAGACGGTTCCGATCCAGCGCGGCGAAATGATGGTGCTTGAAGACGGTTACAGCGCGCAACAGATGAAAGCGGAGCAACCGACGACGACTTACCCCGATTTCAAGCGCGAACTTTTGTCGGAAATCGGTCGGACGCTTCAAGTTCCGGTCAATCTCGTTTCCGGCGACAGCGCGAAGCACAACTACGCGTCCGGACGGCTCGACTGTCAAGAGTTTCACAAGATGATTCGCCTCGACCAGCAGGCGGCCGGAATCGCGGTGATGCGTCCGATTTTTTACGCTTGGTTCGACGAATACGCGGCGCTCGAACGTTCGCAAGGGCGGCAAACGCCGAAACGACCGGTCGTTACGTTCCAATGGGACGGCTTCGAACACGTCGACCCGGTGAAGGAGGCGGACGCGCAGGCGATTCGCTTGCAGTCGATGACGACGACGCTCGCCGACGAATACGCGAAAATGGGCCGCGACTGGGAAGACGCGCTGATACAGCGCAAGTGCGAACTCGATAAAATGCGGGAGTTAGGCTTGACGCCGGAGCAAGTCGCGCCGCCGCCCGCCGACCGAAAAACTCGAAAGAACGACGACGAAGAAGGAGACGACGATGAGTAATAAACCCGACCTAACAGGTTCGAAAGTGCGATTTTACGGCGAACCGTTCAAGTGCAAACAAGTCGAAGGCGACGCCTTGCCGCGCTTCGAAATCGTCGCGACGCCGGCGCCGTGATGGAAGTCGGCGGATACGGGAAGGTTATCGTCGACCTCGCCGGGATTTCGTTCGCAAGTCCTAAGATTCCCATCGTTTACGGTCATATCGTCAAGTGCGGAATCGGGCGCGTCGAGAAGAGCGAAATTCGCGACGGCGCGCTTGTCTTGGAGGGCGTCGTTTCGCGCCAAACCGAGTACGCGAAGGACTTTACGTCGAGCGCGAAGAACGGTTTCCCTTGGCAAGCGTCCATCGGCGGAACGCCGCTCGAAGTCGAATTTTTGAACGACGACGCGACCGCCGTCGTGAACGGTCGAACGGTCGACGCGTCCGTTGCTATCATCCGTAAAATCAGCCTTTACGAAACTTCCGTCGTGGAGTTCGGCGCGGACGGCGCGACTTCCTCGACCATCAAATGTTCGATTATCAACCCGCAAGGAGGAAACGACAATATGTCGAGTATTACCGATACCCAAACGCCGATTCCGCAACCGCAAACCTCGGTCGAACCGCCGGTTAACGAACCGACTTCGCCGCCGCAAACTCCGCCGACCGGCGCCGTCGACTTTGGCGCGACGCGTAGTCAACTCGCCGCCGAATATCGTCGAGTCGCGGCGATTCAAAAACGCGGCGCCGAAATGAAGCCGGAAATTGTCGCGCAAGCCATCGAGGAAGGGTGGAGCGCTGAAAAGTTCGACGTCGAGTGTATGCGAGTCGAGTTGGAAGAGCTTCGCGCGAATTGTCCGACGGCGCCGCCGCTCCATTATTCGCAACCGGCGAGCGTCTCGAACGACGCGCTCGTCGCGATCGGGCTCCGCGCTTGCGGGCTCCCGGTCGACGAGAACCGCTTTGCGGAAAAGGACTTGGAAGCCGCCGACAAATACCGCGACGCGTCGTTGACGGAATTTTGCGAACTCGCTTGCGGGCGCGGTTTGCCGCGATTCAAGCGCGACAATCGCGGTTGGCTCGAAGCGGCGTTCTCGACGACGAACCTTAATTACGTTTTGTCGCGAACGGCGAACGCCGCGCTTCTCGCCGGGTTCGAATACGTCGAATCCGATTGGCGCAAAGCGTTCAAAGTCGGTTCCGTTTCGGACTTTAAGCCGCACGAACGTTACCGGATGAACTCGTCCTTCAAGTTCAAGAAGTTGATGGACGGCGGTCGCTTCGAACACGGCGAAGTTTCGGACGAAAAATACTCCGTCCAAGCGGACGCCGAGATTATGTTCGCGCTGACTCGCAAGATGTTGATTAACGACGACTTGGGCGCGTTGACGCAAATGCCGAAGGAAATCGGGATGGGCGCCGCCGACGCGATCAACGAAGCGTGTTGGAGTCTTTTCCTGAATCCGCCGAAAACGCAAGACGGCGACGCGTCGCACGAGTTCTTTAGCGCGCATAACAAGAACCTGCTAACCGGCGCGACGACGGCGCTTACGCTCGACTCGTTGAGCAAGGCGCGAACGGCGTTCGGGAAACAACTCAAGAAGAACGGAACGCCGCTCGGCTTGCGACCGACGATTTTGCTCGTGCCGCCGGAGCTGGAAGACCAAGCGTTGATGTTGACGAAGGCGACGCAATTTAACAACGGCGCCGACGGTATGACGCCCGCGAACTACAACCCGCAAGTCGGTCGATTTAGCGTGGTTGCGTCGAGCTATTTGAGCGCGACGGCGATGAACGGGTCAAGCTTGACGGCGTGGTATTTGCTCCTCGACCCGAACCGGCTCGCGGCGTTCGAAACGTCGTTCCTCAACGGCAAGGACAAACCGACGGTCGAGCGGGCCGACGCGGACTTCGACACGCTCGGGATTCAGTTCCGAGGTTACATCGACTTCGGCGTTTCGGCGCAAGATTTCCGCGCCGCGATGAAAGTTACGGGCGCTTGATAAACGATTCAACGTAAGGAGATACGACGATGAAAATTGCGAAACGAGTTCAGAATTACGGCTCGATTAATTACGTCAACGACGGCGACGAGACGATTCCGGCGGGCGGTATCGTCGTCGAGGGCGAGCTTGTCGGGTGCGCTGTCCGTCCGATCGAGCCGGGCGCGACCGGCGCGCTCGAAGTCGACGGGAATTGGCGCTTCCCTAAAGCGAGCGGCGAAACGTTTTCCGTCGGCGCCGCGTGTTATTGGGACGCGTCGAACGAAGCGGTTACGTCGACGACTTCCGGAACGGCTATCGGCGTTTGCGTCGAGGCCGCCGCGTCGGACGACGAGTCGATTCTCGTCGCCCTGAATTACCGTGTGCGAGCGTAAGCCGTGATATATATTGCGCTTACCGATTATTCGACCGAAGCCCCCCTCCGAAAAATTTTCGTTAGGGGACGCGACAAACGCGTCGGGGTTTTCGCCGAGGAAACGCAAGTCGACGTAACGCTCGATTTAGAGGCCGCCGGAATCGTCGAATATCCGGACGGCTCGATTATTCCGACCGCGCTAAGCGCCGCCGTTCCGCTCTTTAAGGGAGCGACGGACGTCGCGCTCGTCGCCGCTTTATCGTAACGAAAGGAACGCAAGGAACGCAAATGACCGCCGATATTACGTTTGGGTCGACCGCGACCGTTTACGCGCCGCGTTCGGTCGTCGACGCGCTCGCGGCCGCGCTTGGCGCTTTCGGTTCGGGCGGTTCCAACTCCGGCGATTCCGGGACTTCCGGCGCGGACGACTCGTTCGCCGCGTCGGTCGCGATGGGCGTTCCGGGTTTCGTTCCGCCGATTTTCGGAGGGAACTAACGTAATGCTCGACAATATGATGCGACGCGGCGCCGAGTTCGTCGCGGGAACGCTTCACCGCGTCGGCGCGGTCGTCGTCCGGATCGAGCGCGACGGTCAAACGCTGTTGGAAACGAGCGGCGTTTTGTCGCAACCGACCGCCGAAGATTTCGGCGTCGCGGAACGTCGCGCCGAACGTCGTTTGGTCGACGTATTGTTGCGCGGCGACTGCGGTTACGTTCCGAAAGCCGACGACAAATTTTGGATTTCGACCGGGCCGTTTTCGAACGTTCGCGAACCGTACCGCGTCGCGCCGCTCGGCGACGAAGTGTTCCGGTTCGACGACCCTTACGAAATTTCGATGCGCGTTCACGCGCAGAAGGAGCCTCGCTAATGTCTTACATTATGGACTTTGCGCAAAGCGTTGCGAAGATTGTCAACGACGCGAAATTGACCGATTCCGTCGCTCGCGTCGGCCTTCCGAAAATCGACGCGTCCCGAGAAAAGGAGTTGTTAATCACTGTCGTGCCGACCGTCGTCGACGCGAAAAGCGTTTCGAACGACCCGACCTTTTCGGAAGCGTTCGAAGCGCAAGTCTGGTTCCAGCAATACGTTGGGACGACCGACTTGACGAAGCTCGAACCCCTTTTCGAGTTGGTGGAGAACGTCCGCCGCGCGCTCGCCGTGTCGCGACCTTTTGTAACGTCCGGGATTTTCGCCGAAACGATTAGCGTCGAAACGACGCCCTTCGAGGCCTACGACCTGCAAAAAGCGGCGGTTTTCACGAGCGTCGTAACGTTGCGCTCGTTCGTCCCGGCGCTTCATTACCGACAAACCGACCAACTTTAAACGATAACGTTAAAGGAGATAGAACGATGAAAAACTGGAAAATTCTTTTGGTTCTCGCCGTCCTTTTCGGCTTGACCGCGACCGCCGCTTTCGCCGCCGAACCGCAAGCCTGCGCCCCGGTTTACGAGCCGTCGCCGTGCGAACCGGTCGCCGACGTCGGGCCGTGCG
>JAZQAP010000598.1:0-4601 GCA_045545275.1 Thermoguttaceae bacterium
GCAAGCCTGTCACAGTCAAAGATCTGGAAGTCGACGGCGCGGCAGCGGTTGTCATGAAGGAAGCGATCAAGCCGAACCTCGTCCAAACGCTCGAAGGCAACCCGGCGTTCGTTCACGGCGGCCCGTTCGCCAACATCGCGCACGGCTGCAACAGCGTCGTCGCGACGAAAACCGCGCTCAAGTTCGCCGATTACGTCGTTACCGAAGCCGGTTTCGGCGCCGACCTCGGGGCGGAAAAATTCTTCGACGTCAAATGCCGCAAAGCCGGATTAACGCCGAACTTAGCGGTCGTCGTCGCGACGATTCGCGCGCTCAAATTCCACGGCGGCGTCGCGAAAGCCGACTTGGGAACGCCGAACGCCGACGCCGTTTCGAAGGGCTTTGCGAACCTCAAGCGCCACGTCGAAAACGTCCGCAAATTCGGCGTTCCGGTCGTCGTCGCGATTAATAAATTCGACGGCGATACGGACGAAGAACTCGCCGTTCTCCGCGAACGCTGCGCCGAAATCGGCGTCGACGTCGCCTGCGCGACGCACTGGGCGAACGGCGGCCAAGGCGCGGTCGAACTCGCCGAAACGGTTTTGCGAACGATCGACGCGAACCCGAATCCCGCCTTTAAACCGTTATACGCGGGCGACTTGCCGCTCGAGCAAAAACTCGAAACGCTCGCTCGCGAAATTTACGGCGCTCGCGGAATCGTCCTCTCAAAACAAGCGCGCCGGCAACTCGACGAACTCGTCGCGCTCGGTTGCGACAATTTGCCGGTTTGCGTCGCGAAAACGCAATATTCGTTCTCGGCCGACCCGAAACTTCTCGGCGCACCGACCGATTTCGACTTGGAAGTCCGCGAACTCCGCTGGAGCGCGGGCGCCGGTTTCGTCGTCGCGTTGACGGGCGAAATCGTTACGGCGCCGGGACTTCCGCGCGTTCCGGCGGCGGAGGCGATCGACCTCGACGAAAACGGCGACACGGTCGGCCTTTTCTAAACGTCCGACGTTCGGCGCGTTCCTCCTTAAATCTTGAGGGGCGACGCGACGACTTTGCACCCCTTGCGAACGAACGATTTAACGTTTCCAAGTCGTTCGTTCGCGTCGTTTTTATTCCTCGCTCTTTTTCCGTTTTCCGCGCCGCCTCGGGCGTTTGGGCGTTATGCAACTTCAACTCATCGCGACGTCGACGACGGGCCTTGAAGCCGTTGTCGCGCAAGAACTTAAAGACCTCGGCCTTTCGCCGCGCAACTCCGACTTCGCAACCGGTCGCACCCTCTTCGAAGGCGGCGTTTCCGACTTGATCAAGGCGAATCTTTGGTGCCGTTGCGCCGGAAAAATCCTCGTTCAGCTTGCCGAGTTTGACGTTTCTAACGATTTTGACGTTATTTTCGACGCGGTCAAGGCGATCGAATGGGAAAACTGGGCGCCCCGCAACGCGAATTTTCACGTCGAAGGCCGGTCGGTTCGCTCGAAAATCACAAGCGTTCCGGCGCTGCAACGAACGGTCAAAAAGGCGATCGTCGACCGACTTTGCGGCGTTTGGGGCTTGACGACGCTTCCGGAAACGGGCCCGACGTATACCGTTGAAATTTCGTTGCTTAAAGACCGCGCGACGATCACGCTCGACTCGACCGGTCGCGGCCTTCACCGTCGGGGATACCGCTTGATGAACGTCGTCGCGCCGCTTCGCGAAACCCTTGCGGCGGCGTTGGTTAAGCTCTCCGTTTGGCGACCGGGCCGTCCGTTGATCGACCCGTTTTGCGCGTCCGGAACGATTCCGATCGAAGCGGCTCTCATCGGTCGCAACATCGCGCCCGGTTTGAAACGCTCCTTCGACGCCGAAGGTTGGCCGATTATTCCGCGCAACCTTTGGGACGAGGCCCGCGACGAGGCCCGCGCCGCGATTCGCCCGACGCTTAGCGAGAAGATTTACGGCTCCGATATCGACGAGACGTCGTTAAAGTTTGCGCGACGCCACGCCGTCGACGCCGGAGTCGACGAAGACGTCGTCTTCAAACGCCGCGACTTCCGCGACCTAACCGACGACCGCGAATACGGTTGCGTTATTTGCAACCCGCCTTACGGCGAACGGCTCGGCGACGTCGCGCAACTCCGCCCGCTTTACGAGTCGATTCCGGCGGTTCTCTCGAAGTTGCCGACTTGGAGCCATTACATTATTACGTCTTGGCGCGATTTTGAAAAGACCGTCGGCCAAGAAGCGACGCGGCGCCGCAAACTCTACAACAGCCGCGTCGAATGCGTTTATTATCAGTTTTTAGGCCCGAAACCGCCGCGCGATTTCGATTTCGCCGCCGCGCCCGCCGTCGATTTTGAAAACGAAGAAAATCGCCCAAAAATCGTTTCCTCCGCCGAAGACGCTCCGCGAAACGCCGGTTTTTCCGACGCTTTTGAAAACTCCGGCGTTGAAACAAAAATCGAAAAGAACGCCGACTCGTCCGACGGCGCCGCTCGCTCCGAACATTCCGAGCGTTCCGCGAACGCGCCCGCTTTCGCCGGTCTCGACGCTTACGCCGACCGAATTGCGGAGGAATTTGGGCGTTGTTTGGCGAACCGCGCTCGACATTTGCGCCGCTGGCCGTCGCGCGGCGTTACTTGTTATCGCTTATACGACAAGGATTTGCCGGAAGTTCCTCTCGCGATCGACGTCTTCGAAGGGCGTTGGCTGCACGTCGCCGAATACGACCGACACGACGAGCGAACGGTCGGGCAAAAACGCCTTTGGATCGACAAGATGGTCGCGAAAGCGGCGGAAATTTTGAATATCGAACCCGAAAACGTCTTTTTCAAACGCCGCGCTCGGCAACGCGGTTCGGCGCAATACGAAAAGCTCGACGAAACCGGGCGCGTCGTTAAGGTTAACGAAGGCGGCCTCTCTTTCCTTTGCAATTTAACGGATTACCTCGACGTCGGACTCTTCCTCGACCATCGCCAAACCCGGCAAATGGCGCGCAAGGAAGCGAACGGAAAACGATTTTTGAACCTGTTTTGTTATTCCGGCGCTTTTACCAGTTACGCGGCGGACGGCGGCGCTTCGTCGCTCGTTTCGGTCGACCTTTCGCCGACTTATCTCGACTGGTGCGAAGCGAATATGGAGGAAAACGGTTTTTACGTTCCGTCGCGAGCCGCCGAAGCCCGGCGCGCCGGTTTCGACGTAAAACAAGTAGTCGATTCGCTTTACGTTAAGTCGGACGTTCTCCGCTTTTTGCGCGCGATTCCTCCGGCGGCCGACCGCAATCGCGACATTGTTCGCTTAATCGAGGAAACGGCGGCGGAAGTCGGCGACGTCCGAACGGTCGGCGGACGCGGATACGGACGCCCGAACGGCGGCGCGCCTCAACTCGGCGACCGCGCTAAGTACTTCAAAAACAAGACGAAAGACGGGCGAGCGGAACGCGGTTCCCTTCCCGAGCGTCCGTTCGGGCTCGACCGCTCCGACTTCGAACTTTGCGTTTGCGACCCGCCGACTTTCTCGAACAGCAAGTCGACCGACGCCGACTGGGACGTGCAACGCCGGCACGTCGAGCTGTTGCGCCTCCTCGCGACGCGGATGAAGCCGGGCGGCGTCGTCTATTTCTCGAACAACTATCGGCGCTTTAAGTTGGACGAGGAAAGTTTGACGGATTTATACGATTTTCGGGAAATATCGAATCGAACGGTTCCGGAAGATTTTCGGAATAAACGGATTCACCGATGTTGGCGAATGGTCGCGAAATAACGATTTTAACGGCGGTTAAATCGGCGTTTTTGAAAAACGTCGGCGCGTCCGATTGACGAAACTTTACCCGTCCTTTATAATATAGGGGAAGAATTACCGTTCAACCGCGTCGGTCGGCGTTCGTTCCGCTCCTTTCGCTCGTCAAAATCGCCGGGCAAAATCGGAAGCGTTTTGCGTTTTAACGTTTACCGTTAAACGATTTAACATTTTTACGTTGTTCCCGTTCGTTTTCCGACGCGTTTCAAGAGGAATCGAAAAATGGCGCTCACCATCACTACCGAAGACGTCGCGCGTTTCGGCGTCGTCGGCGCGGGCGGCGCGGGTTTCCCGACGCACGTCAAACTTTCCGGCAAAGCGGATACGGTCGTTTTGAACGCGGCCGAATGCGAACCGTTGTTGCATAAAGACAAAGAGCTGATTCTTCGCGACGCCGCGGCGATCGTCGAAGGATTGGCGCGCGCGGTCGAGTTCGTCGGCGCGAAAGAAGCGGTCGTCGGGATTAAGGAAAAATACGCCAAGGTGATCGCCGCGATGCAAGCCGCGCTTCGCCCGAATATGCGAATTGTTCCGCTTCCGGACGTTTACCCGTCCGGCGACGAGTTCGTTCTCGTTTATTTGACGCTCGGACGAGTCATCGCGCCGGGAGCGATTCCGCTGTCGGTCGGCGCGGTCGTTATGAACGTCGAAACGGCGCTCAACCTTTCGAACGTCGGCCAAACGCCGGTCGTCGACAAATACGTTTCGGTCGCGGGCGCGGTCCAAAAACCGTCGACCGTTTGCGTTCCGCTCGGAACGACGCTCGCCGAATGCCTCGAACTGGCCGGCGGCGCGACGATTCCCGACCCGGCGTTCGTCGTCGGCGGCGCGATGATGGG
>JAZQAP010000599.1:0-1882 GCA_045545275.1 Thermoguttaceae bacterium
CCGCGTCGGGTGCGCCTATTGCATTATCCCGTCGACGCGCCCTTACCTGCAGAGCCGTCGCCCCGACGAGATTCTCGCCGAAGCGCGAGCGCTGGTCGCCGCCGGTTATCGCGAAATCGTCCTAACCGGCATTCATCTCGGACATTACGGCGTCGACTTTTACCGCGCGACGCCGGAATCTTTGCCGCCGGTTCCCGACGACGCGCCGCTCGACGCTTACCTCGAACGCTCCAATCGCGTTCCGATCGAGGAACGAACCGACCTCGGCGCGCTTTTGCGAACCCTTGTCGACGCGGAACTTCCCGTTCGCTGGCGTCTCGGAAGTCTTGAAGCGGTCGAGGTTTGCGACAAAACGCTTCGCGTCTTCGAAGAGCGTCCGGACGTCCTTTGCCCGCAATTTCATCTCTCGATGCAAAGCGGCGACGACGCCGTTTTGGCCGCGATGCGCCGTCGTTGGTCGAGCGCGCCGTTCGTCGAAAAATGCCGCGAAATTTGCCGTCGAATCCCCGACGCCGCGCTGACGACCGACGTTATCGTCGGCTTTCCCGGCGAAACTAACGCTCAATTTGAAAGGACTTGCGACGTCGTCCGCGAACTTGAATTTTCGCGCGTTCACGTCTTCCGTTTCAGTCCGCGCGCCGGAACGATCGCGGCGGGCCTCCCGAACCAAATCGCGCCGGAAATCAAAAAAGAACGCGCCGCTCGCTTGCAACAAATCGCCAACGAACTCCGCGAACGGTTTGCGGAGCGTTTCGTCGGCAAAACGGCCCGCGTTCTCGTCGAGGAGATCGAACGACGCCCCGACGGTCGAATCGTCGCGACCGGAACGACCGACCGTTATTTCAACGTCGAAATTCCGCTTAACGACGTCGCGTCAAAAGCCGACCGCAACCCGTTAAACGACGACGTTTCCGACGCCGCCGAGCGACGAACCGCGCCTCTTGCGCTCGCCGCAGCTTCCCCCCGTTCGGAATCGCTCGAAACGTCGAACGGGGTTTCGCTCGGCGACGTTCTCAACGTTCGTTTGACGTCCCGTCGCGGCGACGCGTTGTCGGGCGTCCGCGAACAAAATTGACGTCGCGTCGTTTTTTCGTCGTTTCAAGCGCATTTTATCCCTTGTCGTCGCGTCGTTTACGCTTCCAAATCGACTTCGACCGTTTTCGCTTCGAAGCCCTCCGCTTCAAAGAATCGCGCTTTCGGCAAGCGCCAAAGCGCCGCGACGAGCGAATGAGGGAACGTTTGACGCCGCGTCTCGTAATTTTCCGCGATATTGTTGTAATACTCGCGCGCCAACGCAATCCGATCCTCCGCGTCGACGACGCCTTGCCGCAATTTCGCAAACGTCGATTCCGTCGCTATTTGCGGATATTTCTCGTCGAGCGCAATCAAACGCGGCGCGAGCGCGGTCGCTTCGGCGTTTCCGGACGTCGCGCCGTTTGTCGACGCCGCGTCGACTCGCAAAATCGTTTCTTGACTCCGCAGCGCCGCCAACAGCGGTTGAAGTTCCGCCTCTTGCGCCGCCGCTCCTCGCGCCGCCTCCGCCAACGCCGGAATCAAATCGGCGCGCCGCTTTAACTCCACGTCGACGTTCGCTTTAGCTTGGTCGACCCGGCGTCGAAAATCAACGAACGAATTGACGTAATCGAGCGAAGAGCGCAAAAGCCAAAACGCGACGCAAACGCCGCCCCCGATCGCCGCGCCGATTCCGATCGCGGTTCGCTCCGCGTTCCAAAGCCCCGGAACGCAAGCGCCGAAACCGACGGCGCAAAGGAACGCCGCCGCCAACGCCAATTTTTCGCTAAAATTAGCGTCCTTTCGCGCCTTTTCCTCGGTTCCGGCGACGATCAAAAAAGTCGGGTCCGTCTCGTCTTTCGCGATTTCA
>JAZQAP010000600.1:0-15170 GCA_045545275.1 Thermoguttaceae bacterium
GGCGCAAAACGACGCCGCCGCAAAGGATCGCGATTAAGAGCGTCGCCCGCAAAACCGGCGTCCGCATATCGGTCAAACCCAAATAAAAGAGAATGAAAACAAACGTCGCGACGGAAATCGAACGCGCCGAAGCGCCCGCGAGCCGCAACAGAAGGCAAAACGCCGCCGCGACGAGCGAAACGTGCAGCCCGGAAATCGACAGCAAGTGAATCGTCCCGGTCGCGCGAAACGTTTCGTTCGTTTCGTCGTCGATATCGTTGCGAAAACCGAACGTCATCCCGGACGCGACGGCGGCGTTTCGCGGCGACAAATTCTCGTTCAACGTTCGAGCGGCGCGCAAACGAACCGACTCCAACGCTTGCGCCGCCCAAAGCGTCGGCGAAAACGGCTCGTTTTCCGTCAAAACCTCGACGTCGTCCGGACGCCCGACCGCCAACCGCGTTAAGATACGTCGAGAACGCAAAATATAACGCCGGTCGATTTCGCCCGGATTCCCGACTTTCGCCGGACGCGTCAACTTGCCGGAAACGCGAATCGAGTCGCCGACCCGCAAAAAGGTCGCGTCGCCGTCGACCGAAACGGAAACGCGCCCGGCAAACTCTTCCCAAACCCCGCCGTTTTTCGCCCGCCGAACGCGTCCTTCAAAGACCGTCGACTCGCCGCCCCCGAACATCGGCGACGCCGTTTCGCTCCGTTGGTAAAGTTGGGGCGTTTTCGTTAACTTTAACTCCAACGTCGCGGGCGTTCCTCCGTCCGCCGGAACGAAAAACGCGATTTCCCGCTCCGCGAAGACGTTAAAATGCGCGTCGTGTCGCCAACCGGCCAACGCGGCGACCGCGACCGCCGCCCAAACGGTTCGCCAAGGAACCGCCCGCGCCCGGTCGAGCGCTCGAACGCCAAGCCGCTTCAACATTCGCGTCAAGACGCCGCGACATTTCGCCGCCCAAGTTCGCCATTCCCGCCAACTTCGCCGTTCGCGCCAATTCAACCGATCTTGCGCGTTTTCTTCTTCGTCGCCGTCGTCGAATCGGTCGTCGAACGCCCCGTCGTCGTTTCGCTCATTCCTTTGAAACGCCGAACCGCGCCAAACGCTAAATTCGTCGAATCCCTCAAAGTCAAAAATCAGCGTCTCGTCCGTTTCGCCGCCGACGCCGCGCTCGCGCCGCAAACGGTCGACGCAAGTCCCCGTTTCGTTCGCTTTATCGCCGTTCGTTCTCCCGTTCGCCCTTTCCGCTCGACCGTTTTTCTCAACGTCGTCGAAACGCGCCGCGCCAACCGTTGGCAATCCCCGACGCCGCCGCTCGGCAAGAAAACGACTCAACGCCGCGTTCCAATCTTGCGATTCTTCGCCGCCGTCGCGCTTTCCGCCCTCCGAGTTCGCCGCCAACCAATCGGCCCAATACGCCGCCGCGTCGCCGTCGAGCGTCGTTTCGGATTCGGCATTCTTCTCCGCTTCCGGTCGTTTTTGCGTTTCGACGACGAACGAAAGTTCGACGGCGGCGCGTTCGACGTTAAAAGACTCGTCGTCTTTTGAATCCGCCTCGTTTGCGCAAACCGCCTCTTTTAACGCCGACTTTTCCGCCGCAAAACGTCCCTTTCGGTCGCGCGCCAAGAGAACGACGTTAACGGCGGCGGCAAAAATTGCGAGAACCGCCCAAAAGCAAAAACCGGGCGCGCACCAAGCGTCCGCGAGAATCCCCGACGCGACGGCGATAAAATAAGGAACCGTCGGCGCGGAAACGGAGCGTTTTTTATTGTCGCGAGAACTCATCGGAGCGATCGACGGCGGAAAACAAGAAAAAACAAAAGAAAAACGGGCCGACGCGCCTCGCGCCGCCCGTTTCCTATCGGAATCGACTTAAATCGCGCTTTCTCGGCGCCGCGTTCGACGTTTTCCAACCGCCGAACGCGACCGCTCCTCAATACGAAACCGCGCCGAATCCTCGACTAATCTTCAAGTTGCGCCAAAATTTCCGGAACGATAACAAAGTTGGCGGACACTTTTTGAATGTCTTCGTGTTCGTCGAGCGCGTCCATCAACTTCATCGCTTTTTTCGCGGTTTCGAGGTCTTTAATCTCCATCGTGTCGCGCGGAACGTAAGCGATTTCCGAGTGTTCCGGATGCAAACCCGCTTGTTCGAACGCGGCGAGAACGGCGTCGAACGCTTCCGGTTCGCATTGCACTTCATACGAATCTTCGTTCGTCGCGACGTCGTCGGCGCCCGCTTCGATCGCGAGTTCCATCATCTCTTCTTCGCCCTTTTGGTCGACCGGAATCTCGACGACGCCTTTTTTGTCGAAGTTCCAAGCGACGCAACCGGAAGCGCCCATTTTACCGCCGCAAACTTCGAAAATCTTGCGGATTTCCGGCGCGGTGCGGTTGCGATTGTCGGTCAAACCGGCCGCCATCACCGCGACGCCGTTCGGGCCGTACCCTTCGTACAACACTTCTTCGAGTTCGACCGGGTCGAGTTCGCCGGTGCCGCGTTTGATCGCTCGAATAATGTTTTCTTTCGGGAGGCTGACCGCCTTCGCTTCGTCGATCGCCGCGCGCAACCGGATGTTTTCGTCGGGATTGCCGCCGCCTTGCTTCGCCGCGACGATGATCGCCTTCGCCAATTTACTCCAAAGTTTCCCGCGTTTCGCGTCGATCAAGGCTTTTTTATGTTTAATACCGGCCCAATGGGAATGCCCAGCCATCAGATTCTCCTCGCCAAAAAGAAAAAACAATCGATATTCAAATTTACGCCGTCGCGCCGTCGCCGCTTCCCCAAACGCGCGAACGTTCGACGGCGCCGCGACGACCTTGTTTCGTTAAACGCCGCTTTTCGCCGACTTAATTCTCCGCGCCGTCGCCCGGGTCTTCGTTTTTATTAGCTTTCCCCTTCGCTCGCGCCTTCGGTTTGCGCGCGACTTCCGCGCCCGTTTCTTCGACGCTCCCGTCCGCGCTTGTCGTCTCTTTTTTCGCCGTCGACTTCTTCGCGACCTTTTTCGCTTCCTTTTTTTCCGTTTTTTCGTCGGAATTCGCCGCGTCTTCTCCGACGGAACGCGACTTCTTCTTCGACTTAGCCGCCGCGTCCTTTTTCGATTCTTCGCTCGCTTCGCCGCTCGAAAAATCTTCGCTCGCGTCCGTCTCTTCGTCGACGCGACGCTTCTTTTTGGCCTTCGCGGCGTCCCGACGTTCCGCTTCGAAATCGGACGCGTCCTCAAAAGCGAAAAGATCGCGATCTTCGCTCGAATGAAAATCGGAATACGTCGCGCCGTCGCGAGAAAACGCCGTTTCTTCGCCGTTCCCTTTCTCGCGCCCCAAGGTTTTACGCGCCCGTTTTTTCATCAAACCGAACGCGACGTCCTCGTCGGAACGCGTTTCGGAACCGCCGAACGTTTCGGCGTATCCGTCGTCGGAGTCTTTCGCCAACAAGTCGTCGCCGTCTAAATCGTCGCCGTCGATCGCGTCGTCGAGCATGTCGATTTCGTCGATCAAAGGCGCGGCGGCGCGTTTTTGCCGCTTATCCTGCTTCGCGACCAAGCGAGCGATGTCGCGCGGATCGGTCGGGCCCGTCGGTTCGACGAACGGTTTCCAAGACCGTTCGTCGACGGCCGCGTCGATCGAACGCAAAAATTTGATCGCGGCGTCGCGTTTGTCGTCGTCGAACATCTCGGCGCCCAACTCGTGCAACGCGAAAAAGAAATCGAACGCTTCGTCCGCTTCGAAAGCTCCGTCGAGTTCCGGAACGATTTCGCGTCCGTCCGCCGAAACGGCGACAAAGTCGAGAAGTCGCAACGCGCGCATCGCTCCTTCGGAAAGCGGAATCGCGCCTTCGCCGAACGTCCGCAAAACCGCGTAATCGTTCATGAAGGCGGTAGAAAAAGGCACCGATTTCAAGAATTCAAGCAACGCGTCCGAACCTTGCGCCCGCAAATCTTCAAGGTCAAACTTGTAGGTCTCGTCAAAAATCCACTGCAACAAATGACGCAAACGTTCGCCGGCGCGGGTCGCGTCGGGAATCATGTCGACGACGTCGGCGATTTCGTTCGCCGTCGAAACGCGAATTTCGTTCCAGTCGATATAATAACGCTCCATCGCGTCGAAAGCGGCGCAAGCGGATTCTCGTTTCGCGTTTTCTAAAAAAACGGCGAAAACCAAATGTTCGAGCGTCTTACGGTCGCGCGGCAAAACGACCGGATCGTCGGGATAACGTTTTTTCAGCTTTTTATACAGTTTTTTCAATTCTTTTTGACGCGAACTCATTTTTTCTCCGACGCTCTCGACGTCCCTCGACCCGACGCGACGTTCGCCTTTAAACGCCGACGACGCGTCCTTTTGTAAACGCGTTCCCGAAAACAACCTCCGACGTCCGAGCGTTTACCGTCGTCGGAGGGGCGCTCAATCGTTCGCCTTCGAATCGTCGGCGTCTTCTTCGTCCGCCTCGTCTTCGTTCTCTTCCCATTCCTCTTCTTCGAACTCGTCGTCCTCGTCGATTTCGGGCTCGGCCGCTTCTTTAGCCCGACGTTCTTCGGCGAGAATACGCAAAACTTCGAGTTGGTTTTTAACGCCTTCGTCGACTTCGAACGAGAGTTTCGGCGTGTAACGCGCGTCGATCCGTCTCGCGCATTTTTGCTGCAAATATCCGGCGGCGCTTTGCAACCCTTTCAACGCCAAACGCTCCTTCGCTTCGCCTCCGCGAATCATAAAGAAAACCTTCGCGTTGCGCATATCGGCGGAAACTTCGACTTTCGTAATCGTCGTCGTTTCGACGCGCGGATCTTTCAAGTCCGTCAAAAGAGAGGTCGCGACGACCTCGCGAATCGCTTGGGCCGCTTTTAACGTTCTTCGAGAAGCCATCGTTTCTCCTTTGCTCCGTTTTAATCGTTATCGTTGTCAAAATTTGCGCTAACCGCGCCTTTTCGCCTCCGCCGCGTTCGAGTCGACGCGCTCGACGAAAAAACGCGAATTCAAACGAATTTTCCCAACGTCGCGAGAAAATCTCGACTCAAATTCGCGTTTTCCTCGGGCGAAAATCGACGCCGCGACGCTTTATCTTCGTCTTTTCGCGGCGTTCGTTTCCCCCTCGCGACGTCAGAACGTGCGCGCAACCTCTTCGTACTTGTACGCCTCGAGGACGTCGCCTTCTTTAACGTCGTTGAAGTTCTTCAACTTCATACCGCATTCGTACCCGTCGTGAACTTCCTTGACGTCGTCTTTCTCGCGTTTCAAGGTGTCGAGTTGGTAATCGCCGATAATTCGGCTGTCGCGGATAACGCGAATTCGGCAATCGCGCTCGATGACGCCGTACATAACGCGGCATCCGGCGATCGTTCCGACGCGGCTGATATTGAACGCTCGTTGCACCAAGGCGCGCCCGAGTTCCTTCACCTGTTCGATCGGTTTGAGCATCCCTTCGAGCGCGGCGCGAATATCTTCGGTCAATTTGTAGATAACGTCGTAGCGACGCACTTGCACCTTTTTCTTTTCGGCCAACGCGCGAGCGCCTTCGTCCGGAACGACGTTGAACCCGACGATGATCGCGTCGGAAGCGTCCGCCAAGTAAACGTCCGCCTCGGTAACGCCGCCGACCGACGCTTGCAAAATTTTGACTTTGACTTCCGGGTGGTCGAGCTTGCCCATTTCCTTGCGAATCGCTTCGATCGACCCGCGAACGTCGGCGCGCAGAATCACGTTCAACGTTTGCTGTTTCGACGAATTCATCCGCTCGAAGAGGTTTTCCAAAGTAACGTGCGACTGAACGTCGGCCAATTCGACTTCGCGTTCCCGCTTCGCGCGTTCCTCGGCGATTTGACGAGCGACCGAAACGTCTTCCAACACGACGAACTTGCTCCCGGCGGCCGGCGGAACGTCGAGCCCGGTAAGCGAAACCGGAACGCTCGGCCCGGCTTCCTTCATGTGCTTGCGCGCGTTCAACGTGTCCGTCATCGAACGAACGCGACCGTAAGCCGAACCGCAGAGCACCACGTCGCCGACCTTCAGCGTCCCCTTTTGCACCAACGCTTTGCACACGACGCCTTCGCCCGCTTGCAACGACGCTTCCAACACGACGCCGGTCGCGCGGCGATCGGGATTCGCTTTCAGTTCGTGCAGTTCGGCGACGGTCAAGAGCGTTTCGAGCAGATTGTCGACGCCCATGCCGGTCGTCGCGCTCGTTTCGACGATTTCGACGTCGCCGCCCCATTCGCTCGGCATCAGATCGTTCGTCGCGAGTTCTTGAATCACTCGGTCGCGATTGACGCCCGGCAAGTCCATTTTGTTCAACGCGACGACGATCGGAACGCCCGCCGCTTTCGCGTGGCTGATCGCCTCTTCGGTTTGCGGCATCACGCCGTCGTCCGCGGCGACGACCAAAACGGCGACGTCGGTGCAGTTCGCGCCGCGAGCGCGCATTTCGGTAAACGCTTCGTGGCCCGGCGTGTCGACGAAGGTTACGTCGCCGCCCGGAGTCGAAACGCGATACGCGCGAATATGCTGGGTGATCCCGCCCTTTTCGCCGGAAACGACGTGCAGGTGAAGGATGCGGTCGAGCAAGGAGGTCTTGCCGTGGTCGACGTGGCCGAGGAAAGTAACGACCGGCGCGCGCGGTTTGAGCGACTCTTCCGCGTCGACTTGATCGAACGCGGAGTCGACGTATTGTTCTTCGAGCGTCGCTTCCTTTTTGACCGTCGCTTTCAACTCGAAAGCGACGATCAAAAGTTCGGCGACCTCGGCGTCGAACGAGTGGTTCAACGTGAACATATAGCCGAGTTCCATCAATTTTTTGATGACGACGGCGACGGAAATCCCCGTCGCTTCGGCGAATTGCTTCACGGTGCAAGGCGTTTCAATCACGACGTCTCCTTTACGCGGGGCCGTAACCGTCGACGCGGCGCCCTTATCTTTACGATTCCCTTTCGAGCGCATCGGACGATACGCGTCGTCGTCGTCGCGGAAACGTTGATTGCCGCCGCGACGCGTCGCGTTGCGCATATCGGCGCGTCCTTCGGTTTCTCCGCGATCTTTGCCGCCTTTGCCTTTGCCGCGATTTTTCGACGCGCCGAAATCGGTTCCGCCGCCCGACTCGCCGAACCCGCCTTTGCGCGGGTCTCCGCCTTTGCGGTCGTGGCGACCACGCGACGGCGAATCGGCGGTTTTACGCGCGTCTTTGCCGTCTTTCGTTTTCGCCGCGAGTTCGTTTTGGCGGCGCTCTTCCTGTTCGAGAAGATGCTTGGCCAACGGTTGCGTTCCCCGAGCGGCGGCGCGAATAACTTCCGGCGGAAGACGCATTTCCGGCTTTTGCGGAGCGGGCTCTTTCGTCGCTTTTTTAACGGGTTTCGGAGTTTGCGGCGGCAACGGCGCGAGGTGAACGGTAACGCCCGGTTTCGGAGCGTTCGCGCGCGGCGTCGCGCCGGCGTCGTCTTTTTTCGGCTTCCTCGGCAATTCGACGACGCGCATACGATCTCCGTGCGGCGGAGTAATCATCGGCGGTCGCTTCATCTCTTCGAGGACTTGCATACGAGAGTCTTGTTGCGCCATAATCGGAGGAATCGGGCGAATCGGGCGCGAATCGATCGGCTTAACGTCGCGACGGGCGGCGTCGCGTTCGCGCGGTTTTCGTTGAGGATCGCGACGTTCGATAACGCCGCGCAAAGGTTGTTTCTTCTCGACGGAAGCGGGTTTCGCGCTCGGCTTTTCGGCGGTCGCGTCGGCTTCGATTTTCTTTTGTTCGTTTTCCGGCGCGCTCGTTTCCGACGCGGCTTCGACGACGACGGTTTCGGCGGTTTCCCGGACGTCGACGACGGACTCCGACGCGTCTTGCGTTTCGACGCTCGACGCGTCGCCGCTCGCTTTCGTCGCTTCGACGGTTTCGACGACCGGAGCTTCCGGGGTCGTTTCGACGGTCGCTTCGACGACGCTCGACGCTTGCGTTTCGACGGCGGGTTCGGCGACGTTCAATTCTTGCGTTTCGACGACGCTCGACGCTTGCGTTTCGGCGACGGTTTCCGCGGCGTTCAATTCTTGCGTTTCCGCGGTCGGGACTTCGGCTTGCTCCGACGCGGCGACCGTTTCGGCGATTTCCGGCTTCCGACGCGGCGGCTCGGGCAAGCGCGGAGCGCGGGCGGGGCGCAACACGGGCACTTTGCCGGTCGGAGGCGAAAGAATCGGAGGTTTGCGCATCGGCGCGTTTTCCGTCTCTTCGAAGAAAGACTGCGAAGTCGGTTGCGACGAAGCGCCTTCCGAGGTTTTTTCAAAATGGTCGACGACGAGCTTCGTTTCCTCGTCGGTCAAGCTGGCCAACGGCGACGCTTTGCCGTCGAGCCCTATTTTTTTACAAATCTCGACCAGTTCTTTACTCTCTTTATTAAGCTGCTTAGCTAACGCGTAAATTCGAATCGACAATGTTCGTTACTCTTTTCTCTACTGGATACTCGCCAAGATTCTCCGCCCAACGACGCGTCGCGTCGTCCAAACTCGCGAATACAATTCAAATTACCGAGGAAGGTTTGTCGACACAATTTTCGAACAAACGACGACGCCTGCGTTGCGAACGCCGATCGCGCGCCCAAAAGCCCTCAACTTTTTAATCTCGACGCGTTCAAACGCCGCGCTCGCCTTTCGCGAACGCGACGGTCAAACGCCGCGACGGTCTCGCCGTCGCTTTAAACCTTACCGCGCTTCGTTTTCGGCGTCGCCGGCGGACGCGGCGTCCGCGTCGACTTGCGTCGCGTTCAACGCTTCGCAACGTCGTTTGGCGTCGTCGACAATCATCTGCGTTTCTTCCCGCAACATTCCGAGTTTACGCGCCAATTTATCGGCGGCGACGTCGGCGAGATCGCGACAAGACGCGATCCCTTCGCCGATCAAGCGCTCGGCTAACGCGGGCGTTACGCCTTTGATTTTCCCCAATTCGGCCAACGCTTCGCCGCGACGTTTCACCACCGCGACCACCTCTTGCGCCTCTTCTTCGGAAACGCCGACCGACGCGACCAAAGCGTCGACCGACGCGCCGGCCAATTCGTCATAAGACGAAACGCCTCCGCCGACCAAACGCTCGGCCATTTCCCGCGACACGCCGTCGACGCGCGCCAAATCGTCCGCCGCTTCCGCGCGACGTTCCGCCTCGTCGGCGATCGCGAGCGCCTCTTCTTCGGTAATGCCGCCCAACTCCATCAAATCGGCGGTTTCGACGATCGAAAGGTCGTCGTAAGACAGCACGCCTTCGCCGACAAGTTGGTCGGCCAACTCGCGGGTAACGCCGCCGATTTGAACGAACGCTTCCATCGCTTTCGCGAGCATTTCGTCGAGTTCGTCGCGCGTCATAATGTCGACGTCCCAACCGCAAAGTTTGCTGGCCAAACGCACGTTTTGTCCGCGCCGTCCGATCGCGAGAGAGCGTTGATCGCGCTGCACAAGCACGATCGCGCGACCGAGCATCGGACAAAGAATCACTTCGTCGACGGCGGCCGGTTTCAACGCCGATTGGATAAATTGCGCGGGGTCTTCGCTCCACGGAACGACGTCGACGCGTTCGCCGTTAAGTTCTTCGGTAACGTTGCGACTGCGAGCGCCGCGCATTCCGACGCAAGCGCCGACCAAGTCGATGCGCGGATCGTCCGAAGCGACGGCGATTTTCGCGCGGTGTCCCGGCTCGCGGCTAACTTCTTTAATTTCGACGACGCCCTCGGCGATTTCCGGCACTTCTTGTTCGAAAAGGCGACGCACCAGCAACGGTCGCGAGCGACTCAAAATCACCTTCACGCGCGAACCGGCCTTGCGCGCTTCGACGATCAAAAAGCGAACGCGATCGCCGGGGCGCAAGGTTTCGCCCGGAATTTTTTCGGAGTGCGGCAAAATCGCCTCGACGTTCGGCAGGGTAACCAACGTCGCGCCGCCTTCGTTGCGATGCACTTTGCCGACGATAAGCTGGTCGACTTGCGGAGCGTATTCGTCGTAAATCGCGTCGCGTTCGGCGTCGCGAATCTTCTGAATAATCACTTGTTTGGCGGTTTGCGCGCCGATGCGTTCGGCGATTTCTTCCGGCGTCAGCGGCACGTTGTCGCGATACGCGTTAATTTCGCCCGTTTGGCGGTCGATATGCACTTCGACGTTCGCGTCGTCGCCGGCGTCGCTATGCTTGCGCGCCGCGATCACAAGCGCTTGTTCGACGCCGACAAAGACGGTTTCTTTGTCGATCTTGCGCGCAAGGTGGATTTGTTCGACAATACGCAACACTTCTTCGGGATTCATGCCGTTACTTTCAACAAACGAACGTTATCGCGTCGACCTTTCGTTTTCGAACGTCGACGCAGTTTCATGCCAAAACGACGCGCGCGCCGGGCCGCGTCGCCGACGTATGCGAGCTAAAAACTCTATGCGCTTCGTCTATTATAATTTTAAAATTGCGTAAAGTCAAACATAAAAACCGAATCTTTAACGAATACGCCGCTCTTTTTTAACGCGGCGCCGCTAGGTTTTTCCAACTTTAACGATTATTTCGGCGCGTTATCCTTCCATCGCGGCGCGTTTTGCGGACTGCGTCGCGACGACTCGTCGGTCTTTCGGCGGAAAAACGCAATTTTACCGCTAATAATACCGCAAACGCCGAAAAAGTCAAGGAGGGACGCGGCGCGACTTCCATTTTTTCACGACATTAGAGCGTCTTAACGTTTCTTTTCCTCTTATTTTTGAAGAACGCTCGTTAGGGTCGCGCGTTTCTCGTCCGGAAATTTTCGCTAAGATATTATTTCAATTTCCCCTTATATATTAATAGGGGTTCAAACCGCGTTTTCTCGACGCCCGCCGTCTCGTCGTCGAAATTCGCCCCTTGCTCCGCGCCGTTTTTTTTCCTCGCCGAACAAAGCGCGTCGCGCCGAAAAAATTTCGCGAAAAAAAGACGCTCCGAAACGCCGAGGTCTCGAAGCGTCTTTTTCGCGGATTTCCGCGTCGAGGGCTTAGTTCATTTCAAGCGAGTGCGTCCCCGTTTTCCGTCCGACGCCCGCTTTCGTAAAGGAATCGATCTCCGCCTTAATCGGCGATTCCGTTAAAATCGACAAATTCAGTTCCCACGGAAGCGAAACGATGAAAACGCTCCCGAACCCCGGCTGACTTTCGAGCGTTACCTCGCCTTCGAGAAGTTTGCAAAGCTCCTTCACGATCGACAAACCGAGTCCGCTCCCGGAGTGTTCGCGGGTCATCATATTCCCTTCGGTCGCGCTCTTCCCTTGCCGGAACTTCTCAAAAATGATTTGCCGATCCTCCAACGCGACGCCGACGCCGGAGTCGATCACCTTCATTTCAAGAAACGCGATCGGTTCGTTCGAACCTCCGGCGAAAGCCCGCTGGTAAAGCGGCGGTCGATAAACGCGGTCGATTTCAACTTGAATCCGCCCTCCTTCCGGAGTAAACTTGATCGCGTTCGACAGCAGGTTGTTCAAAATTTGCTGAATTCGCGCCTCGTCTTGCCGCATTTTCGGCAAATTTTCCGCAAAACGCGTCGTCAATTCGAGATTTTTTTTGTCGACGAGCGGTTTCGCCATATCGCACTGCGCCAAGACGACCGCCTCGACGCGAAACTCGCTCGGCGACGCTTGCAAACGTCCCGCGTCGACGCGCGCCAAGTCGAGAACGTTATTAATCATGTTCAACAACGTCCTTCCCGACTTATTAATATTATTAACGTAACGTTTTTGTTTTTCATCGAGCGTTTGAATCGAACTCAACACGTCGCTAAAACCGAGAATGCTGTTGAGCGGCGTCCGCAACTCATGACTCATCGTCGCCATAAAATCCGACTTGACGCGGTTTGTCTCGTAAAGCTGCAGGTTGGCCTGCGCCAACTCGTCGACTTTTCGCTCCAGCTCCGAGTTAAGCGACCTTAACTTTTCTTGCGTCGCGACCAAAAATTTCATCATCCGGTTGAACGCCGCGCCGAGCGCTTCGAACTCGTCGCCGGTGCGGAGGTCGGCTCGCTTCGACACGTCGCCGCGCCCGATCGCCTCGCTGACCTCGCGCAAACTCCGCAACGGTTTCACGATCGCTAAGCGAATGACGACGTAAAACGCGATCAGCCCTAAGAAAGCGACGACGATGGCGCCGCCGAGCAAAAGCGTCCAAAGTCGCGCTCGCTCCTTGTTCGCCGGCGGTTCCGGAATCGTTACCTGCACGACGCCGAGCGGAGCGCCCAAATCGATCGACGCGTCCCCCATAATTTCGCGATGACAATTCCAGCACGAGCGGTCGATGCGCAGCGGCTGATAATAATGATAGCGCCCGTCGTCGTCCGTCCGCTCGACCGCCCGATTTTGCCCTTCGCCCCGCTCGATCGGAGCGGTCGCTAAGAGTTCGTCGATCAACTTGCGTTCGAAATCGTCGCGCGGCCCGTCCTCGACGTCGTTAAAATCGGCGGCGCCGCTTGAATCGGACGAATCGGACGCCGCGCCTCCGCTCCGCATTCGAATAAGGCGCGTTTCAAAGCGAGCGCGTTCCGTTTGACCGCCGATCTCTTCGCTCAACGAAGCCATCGAATCGATAAAATCGTTCAAATCGGCGCCGTCTCCCGCGTCGGAACCGCCGCCTTTCGCTTTCTCGGAGGTCAAACCTTTGATATGCATCAACAAAAATTCGCGTTCGCTTAACAATTTCCCCATCAAAGGATTTTGCGCTTCGACCTGCGATTTTGTCGCCTTATAATAAAGAAGAACGCTAATCAAAATAACGACCGCCAGCGCGACGCCGAAAAAAAAGAGACATTTGATTTCCAAACTCGATTCAAAAATCGAGCGCGGGGAGCGTTTTCCGTCCATCGTCGACCAAAATTTCCCGTCGATCTCGAACGCGTCGTCGATTTCGACAGTCCTAATACTCTATATTTAGCGTTTAACCCAACCCTAAAACGGCGCCGACGTCGCCCAATTTAAGCGTTTTATCGGTTGCGTCGATAATAAGGCCGATTTAGTATAAAGAAGAAACGCCGACGCGTCAAGTTTTGTTTCCGTTCCAACGTCGATTTTTCTCGCTCGTCCCCTTCCCCGCGCTCTCTCCGTTCTCCGCGAAAAAAATTTAGAAATTGCCGTTCCGTCAAACGCCGGTTCCTGTTATACTCCCCCGACAAGCGGATTCGGGTCGCGCTTCCGTTCCCGACGGTCGCGCTCCAAGTTTCGGTCGCGTTTAACGCTTCCCGCGACGTTCCGCTCGTTTCCCTTTTTAATCCCTATTTTGCAACAAAATAAATTTCGCGTTATGGTTCGAGTTATCAGCGTCGCCAATCAAAAAGGCGGAGTCGGCAAAACGACGACGGCGATTTCCCTCGCCGCCGGGTTCGCGCGCGCCGGTTCCCGAACGCTGCTGATCGACCTCGACCCGCAATGCAACGCGACGAGCGGTCTCGGTTTCGACCCGACGCCGCGTCATCCGCTCGTCGTCGGCGCCTCGATTCGCGAAACGCTCCGCGCGTCGACGCCGCTTCTCGACGTTCTCCCCGGCTGCCGTCGTTTCGGCGACGTCGAGCGCTTGGCCGCCGCGGACGACCCGAACCGCTTCCAACGGATGACGCGTCAACTCGCTCGCGAAACGCAGGGGTACGACTTCGTTTTGCTCGACTGCCCGCCGTCCCTCGGCCCGCTGACCCGCGCCGCGCTCGCTTGGTCGACGGAAGTGCTGACGCCGATCCAATGCGAATATTTCGCGATGGAGGGTCTCGTCCAAATGATCGAGGTGATCGGCGAGGCGATGCGTCGTCCCGGCGCCGCGCTCCAATACGGCGGGGTCGCGTTGACGATGTGCGACCCCGGCTTGGAACTGACGCGGGAAGTGGAGCAAGAAGTGCGCGAATTTTTCGGCGAAATCGTCTTCAAAACGACGATACCTCGCGACGTCGCCGTTAGCGAAGCGCCGAGCCACGGAAAATCGGTCGTCGACTACGCGCCCCGTTCGCGAGGAGCGCGCGCTTACATCGAACTTTGTATGGAGGTTTTGGAACGTGTCTAAAGAAAAACGTTTAGGTCGAGGGCTCGAAGCCCTTTTGGGCAAGGTCGCGGCCGCGCACCCCGCCGCCGCCGACGCGTCGGAATTCGGTTCGAACGCCGCCGCCGACGTCGCCTCGTCCGCGAACGCCAACGCCGCGAACGCTTCGAAGGGCGCGACTTCCGCCGCTTCCGCGTCCGGCGAAACGACGCTAAACGCCCTCGACGCCGCCGTTTCCAACGCTCCGGCGACCGTCCCGTTCCCGACCGCGACCGTCGCGCCGAGCCCGACTCGAACCGCCGTCGACGCCAACGAAGACGAAAAAGAACGCGTCGTCGACGCGTTCGCCGCCGGTCGCGCCGCCTCGGAAGTCCCGCTCGACCTGATCGACCGCAACCCGTTCCAGCCGCGCGTCGACTTCGACCAAGCGGAGATGGAGGAACTCGCCGCCAGCGTCAAGCGACACGGGATGATTCAACCTATCGTCTTGCGCCGCAAGGGCGAACGCTTCGAAATCGTCGCCGGGGAACGCCGTTACCGCGCCGCGAAGCTCGCCGGTTGGACGAAGGTTCCCGCCTGTTTGCTCGACGTCGACGACCGAACGACCGCCGAACTCGCGCTGACGGAAAACATTCAGCGCAAAGACTTAAACGCGATCGAAAAGGCCGCCGCGTTCCGCAATTACCTCGACCAATACGGCGGGACGCACGACGAACTGGCCAAACGCCTCGACCTCGACCGCTCGACCGTTTCGAACCTGTTGCGATTGCTCGACTTGCCGGAAGAAATTCAATCGTCGGTGCGTCGCGGCGAACTGACGCAGGGACACGCCCGGGCGCTCCTTCCGCTCGAAGAATGGGATCAGCTCGAATTGGCGCGACGCGTTGTCGACGAGCGCTTGAGCGTCCGTCAAACGGAGAAGATCGTTCAAGAATTTTTGGACGGCGCCGACTTCCTTCCCCCCGACGCCGGCAAGAAACCCGTTGCGAAACCGGAAGTTAGCCCGCGCGTTCGCGATCTCGAGCAACAGTTCCGCACTTGGCTCGGCATGAAGGTGAAACTGACGTCGAACGACAAGGGCAAGGGCAAGCTCGTCGTCCAATTCAACTCGAACGACGAGTTCGAACGCGTCTACCAAGCGCTGAAACCGCGCGACTTCTGACGCTTCAACCGCCGCCGTCGCTCGACTTAAAGCGACGGCGCAAACAACGATCTCGCG
>JAZQAP010000601.1:0-2058 GCA_045545275.1 Thermoguttaceae bacterium
GCCGCTTTTGTTTCAAAACGCTACAATGAAAGTTAAGGTCTGCGAACTTTTCGCGCTTCAAAAAGACCGCCAAAACGAAACCCACGCTCCGCTCGGCGCCGGTCGCGCGGGACTCTCCGCAACCTCGCAACAAAAAAGAAAGACGGCCCTAATTCGAGCCGTCTCCAAATAGCAAAGCTGAACTTTTCAACCGCGACGTTTTGCCGCAAGCGTTTCGACCGCCGCCTTTAACGACAGTTCGCGAATCTCCGCCGCCAACGGTCGCCCCGGATCGACCGCCGCCAAAATTTGAGCGTATTCGTCGTCGTTGTAACTAATCACGATACGGCGTTTACGCAAACTGCGAACCTCGATTTTCTCGTAGGCCGACGCGTCTTTCGAAAAGCGTTCCGGAGCGCCGACGCTCGCCAAATAGCGGTCGCACTCGGCGTCGATACGCGCTTGAAGGGCGCCGTCGCAAAGGTCGTAGTCTTGCCGCATTACGCCGATAACTTTACGATCCATAGCGTTCATTCTTGCTCGTCTCCTTGCGTTGTTTTGAGGTCGTAAAGTCGCGCGACGTAATCTTGTAGCGCTTTATGCGCGACCGTCATTTCGTCCCAAATTTGCGCCATCTGCGGCGACGAGTAACGATATTTGCCCGCCAACGCCAAAGCGTTTAAAAAAGCCGCGCCGCCCGGCGCTTCTTTCCGGATCGCGCGATTCAACGCTTGCGAATACTTTACGTTTCCATATTTTTCGCGTAACTCTTTAATCGGCATCGCTTTTTCTCCTTTGCAAAGAAGGGAAGGCCGCCGGGCCCAAAAGAGCGTCGGCGACCTCGGAACTTACGTTATTCCTCGAACAAAAGTTCGTCCTTGATTTCGACGATTCGCAAACCGCCGTCCGGGCGAATCATAACCGTTTTGGAACAGTCAAAAACAGTTCCTCCTTCCGGAACGATGAGCGTCGCAAACTCGCGGTCTCCGGTTCGGGCGACAAAGTCGCAATTTTCATCGAAAACTTCGAAACGGTAAAACGTGCGTTCTTTCATAATCAAACTC
This sequence comes from Thermoguttaceae bacterium, assembly GCA_045545275.1. GTDB lineage: Bacteria > Planctomycetota > Planctomycetia > Pirellulales > Thermoguttaceae > RUG369. The sequence continues at coordinate 1,044 of JAZQAP010000601.1, forward strand.
CCATAAAAGGTTTTTGAAGAGCAACTTACAAAACCTGTTCTTGTAAGTTACAACATTATTATAGCATACTCGAAGAGATTGTCAAGAGATGATGCAAAGAATCTTTTTGGTTTAATCCCCGAAAAGCAAGACGCGCTCGCACTCATCGCAAATGTTGAAATAAAGCTCGCGCCAGTCTTCCCAATTATAATCGTGAAAGCGACGCATAAAACTCAAGTCGTCTTCGTCGCGGAAGCGGTGGAACTCGTCGAGACCGGCGAAGCGGCGGTACTCCTCTTGGACGATTTTCACGAAACGGCGATGAGCGTAAGTCAATTTGCAAAAGTCCCAATCGCTCGGCAAGTCGATTTTGCCGTCGTCGCGCATCGTCTCTTTGATTTTATAATAATTGTCTCGGAAAGCGTCGCGAAACAAGTTTCTTAAGATATCCAGACTGTTTTCCATTTATCGTTTCTTTTAAAAAGTTTTCAAACCCGCCATAAGTCAATTAAAAACGCGACTTAGAAAACACCTTTTCAGAATCGTTTCTAAGCCGCGTCGTTGCAGGTTTTCGACTATTTAATCGCTTTTCGCAAACGTCGATTTTAGCGCCAATTTTGCGCGATTAACGGCCTATTTCTTTTGCGACGCCGTTTCGCAACCGCAGGAACACGCCGTTTTCGACGCCGAACCGGGGCAGTCGTCGCAAGCGCACGGCGAACCCGGCGAGTCGACGCACGCGCAATCGGCGCAATCGCAACCTTCGCACGGACAAACCGCCGTCGCCGGAAGGTTCGTCTTCGCGATCGGCGAGACGTCCCCGCGTTCGTCCGAAGAAAGCGACGCTCCAAGCGCGACGCCGCAAGCGAGCAACGCGGCCATACCGAGCGCCACCGTTTTTTCAGTCAGATACTTTTTCATCGTTTCAACTCCTCAATAAGGTTATCCAAGAAAGGAATATCGCTACCGTTCAAGTCGCAGTACTCGCGCAAAATCTCCAAGTTATCGAACGGCGGCAAAATAGGAAAATCCAAGC
>JAZQAP010000602.1:0-4116 GCA_045545275.1 Thermoguttaceae bacterium
TGCGGCCTTCAATTCGGCGTCGCTTCCGTCGAACTTTGGTACGACGTCCTTCTCCCGTCGACGCCGAGTTTCGCGTCTTGGTCGCCCTTCTTCGCCGCTTGGTCGCCCGCCGAAGTCGCCGCGGCGCGACGCGTCCTCGACCGCTTCCAACAAGCGAGCGCCGACTTCGCCCCTTGCCGCGCCCTTCCCAATCGCGAATCTCTTTACGGCGGGAGCGCTCGCAACGCGCTGAATCGCAAATATTTCTTCGAACTTGCCTCCCCGACGCTCCGCCGAATCGTCGAAGAGGATATCCTTCCCCTTTTCGAGCGACGCCGCGAAGCGCTCGACTTACTGAACGCTTACGACGACGGAACGCTCGCCGCGCTGGAAAGTTATCCGGAAACGTCGAACGGCCGCCCCTTCGTCCCCAAGATAAGCGACTCGGCGCTTTATTTCGGCCCCGGCCCGATTCTTAACGCGTTGAATTTAGGCGCATTGCGATTACAAAACGGTCAAAACGCCGAAGCGCTCGCCCTTTTCGAAGGAACGGCGGCGAACCGACGGGTCAAGGCCGACGTCCCCTTCGGTCTCCTGGAAGGCCTGGGCGACGTCTTATCGCGTTCCGATAAATCGTTGCGTTCCGGAACGTTCGAAACGCCCCTCGACTCGCCGTACCGCCGCGCCGCTCGGGAAGTCGCGTTACTTGGCGTCGACGTCGCGAAACGACAAATCGCCGCCGAAGGCCCGGGCGTTCCCGCGACGCGACGTCCTTTCGTCGGCGATTCAACGCAACCGACGCAAACGTCGAAACCGCGCCGATTTAAGCGTCCGTCGTTCGCGTCGCCCGGCGTCGACGAACCGGAAGTCGCGCGTCTTCTTTGGTTAGCGCGCTTTTCGAACGACGAAACAAAAGCGGCGGAAGCGATTCGGCGTTTAGAGGAACTCGCAAACGCTTCTTTAATCGTCGTTTACGAAGGCGCAAACGAACGACGCGTCGTCGCGTCCGAAACGGTCGCCGCCGTCGACGACGCCGCGTCGCCCTCGTCTTCCTCGCCCGTTTCACTTTCCGCTTCCGCTCCCCCTTCGCCCTCGACGCTCCCCTCAAACGCCGCCCAAACCGCGCCCGCGACCGCCCTCTCAAACGTCGCCTCAAACGCCCCGGAAAACGTCCGCTCGGCCTTCGCGACGTACAAAAGCGACTTCCGCCGTCGTCTCGAAGAAGTCTTTGCGCAACGCCTTGAACCGCTTGGCTTTAAGAAAGCAAGTCGTTCGCCGCATTGGACGCGCAAAGGCAAAACGCTTTCGCATTATTGCCGTTTTCTCTTTTGGGATCGTTGCGATATGGTCGCCGTCTCGTTCGGTTACTCGGTTCTTCCCTGTTTCGCCTGTTGGGACGCCGCGCCGCAAAACGCCGAAACCAAAGAGCTTATCGCTCGTTTCCGCAAGAAAAAACCGCGTTTCCAAACCGCTTGGACGCCCTTGCGAAGCGTTTTCGAGGCGCCGTCCGCCGCCTTCGACGCCAACCTCGATTGGGAAATTTTCTCGAAAGACGGCGAACTCGAACCCCTTGTCGCCGCGATAGATACGTTCCTTCGCGCCGAAATTCTCCCCTTTTTCGCTCGGTTCCCCGAGACGGACGCCCTTCTCCGCGAATACGACGCCGGACGGCTCGGACACGCGATCGCGCTCGGTCGCGAAGCGGGCCCCGGACGCGAGTTCGTCGCCGCGCAAAACTATTATCGCGCCGGGAATTACGTCGAAGCGCTCGCTCGTTTCGAAGCTGTTCCGGAGCGTTTCCGCAATTTCCGTTTTAATTTCGGCCCCGCTTCCGAAAACGACGCGTTTCTTCTCGAACTCGCGCGATTAGGAGCTTTAAGCGTCCGAAAAAAGCTCGAATCGCAACCCGACGCCGCCGTTTCGCTCGCAAAACGACGTCCTGCGACGCCGATTCCCGAACCGCTCGCGACCGCGCTTCCGCATTACGACAACAAATTTCAAGCGAGGCGAGTTTATTGGGCGCGGGAATTAGCCGCTTCCGCGTCGGCCCCGGAAGCGGAAACGGCGACGCGCGCTCTTCAAATAGGCGCCGAAACGTTGCGAACGCTCCAAGAAAAGGCGGCGCAAGTTTTGGAACCGCTCGGCTTTACGCAAGAGTCGTCGATTACTTGGACGCGAGAAACGGCGACATTGCGTCAACGTTTTTGCCTCGAAGTTCACGTCGCCGACCGCGAATTTTCTTTTTACGCTCGTTATTATCAAAAACCGGACTTTTCCCCTTGGGACGCCGCGTCGCAAGACGCCGAAACTCAAGCGACGCTCGCTCGCTTGCAAACGCTTGTCGAAAGACATTTTGCGAACGCTTATTTTGCCGAAAATAAATGTTGTTTCGACTATTCGGCCCCTTTCGGCCAAACGCCGGAACGCGTCTCGTCGGAAGAGCTCTTAAGAGCGGCGGAACAACGTTTTAAGGAGACAATCCTTCCGTTTTTCGCCCGTTGGAACGAGACGCTCGACGTTCTGAACGATTCCTCGCTCGGCGACGTCGCGTCGCGTTTCGCCTCCGACTTTATCCGAGACGCGGCCCAAACAAAATTCGGGCTCGCGCTCGCGCTTTTCCAAGCCGGACGTTACACGGAGTCGGCAAAACGGTTTGACGCCTTGTCGAAACTAAAGAAAAAGCCGGACTTAACCGTTTACGACGACGCGACTTGGGCGGCGTTTCAAGACGCCGCGAGACTCGCCGCCGACCGCGCCCGCAAACTCGCGAAAATAAAAAAATAAAACGCTAACCGTTTAAAAATCGCCCGTCGCGCCGACGCGTTTTTTCCCGTTTCGGCGCGACGTTTCTTTCGGACGTTTTCCCTTTTATTTTTCCATTTTCCGTCGTTTTTTTCTTGCTTTTCTCGACGGCGCCGATTATACTAAAAGCAAACGTTACTTAGCGCCGCCTAACGCTATTTTTCGTCGAAATCCGCCCCAACCCCAAAAAGGACTCCGCCAATGCCGACCGCCCGAACCTTGCCCCCCGTCGCCAAACTCCCCGCCGACTTAGCCCCGCGTCTTTGGACGCTCTTTGCGCAAACGTTGGAGCCGCTGGGTTTTACGCCGAAATCAAATTACCGTCTTTTTTATTATTGGACGCGACAAACCAAGACGCTCGAACAACGCTGCGGACTCGCTTTTACCGACGATACCGTCGCAACTTGGTTCGATTATCGCTTTACGTCGAGTCTTGTTTCTTGGGCGCCCGTCGACGACGCGCTCGCGCTCAAAACGGTCGAGCGTTTCCAATCGCTAAACCGCGAGTTTTCGCGACTTCGAAAAATCGGCGTCGAGAGCGACCGCGTCGTCGCCAAGCAAACGTACTTCGCTTCGCTCGATTCCGCGGGCCCCGAAAACGCGTTCGCTCGCTCGGAAGCGCCGTCCCTCCTTTCGCTCGCCGTCGAGACGTTCGAAAGCCGTCGCGAAGCGCTCGACGTCTTGCGCGATTTCGACGCCGGCCGGTTTGACGCGACGTCGTCTCCTTACTCGTTCCCCTCGCTAATTTGGAACGGCGCGCCGTGCTTCGGCTCCGACCCGATTCATAACGCCTTGACGTTGGCGGGTTTGCGTTTCCAAACCGGTCAAAACGCCGAAGCGCTCGCCCAATTCGACGCGCTCGCGGCGCTCCTCCGCGACCTTTCCTCGCCCGACGCAGCCAGACGTTTCCTCGAGCTTTTCGACGAGTTCGCCCCTCTCGCGACGCCGCTCGCTCCGTCCTATTGGAACGCCGCGTTCGAGCTTGCGTTACTTGGCGTCGACGTCGCGAAACGCCGAATCGCCCTTGACGGCCCGGGCCCGAGCGCGCCGAAACAGCCCGAACCTATTGAACCGTCGCCCTTTACGAAGTCGCGTCGTTTTAAGCGCCCCGCCTTCTCAACGCCCGGTCTCGACGAAACGCTTGTCTTTACCCTCCTGCGAACGGCGCGTTTTTCGGACGACGAAGCGAAAGCGGCGGAAGCGATTCGGCGTTTAGAAGAACTCGCAACCCAAGCGCCGTTCGTTGTTTACGAAGCGCCCGACGAATACCGACTCGTCAAAAACGACGCGACGTCAACGTCGCCGACGCCGTCTCCCGCGCCGCCCGTCGACGAC
>JAZQAP010000603.1:0-2271 GCA_045545275.1 Thermoguttaceae bacterium
GACGCCAAGTCGAGTCGGCCGACGTCGCGAGGTCGCGACAAGCGCCGCCGGGCGCTCCGGGCCCGCGCTGCCGCGCGAAGTTCGGTTTCGGCGCTCCCGTTGGTCGCTAACGTCTTCGCTCAACTTCGGTTAGAAGATTCCGTTTTTCGTCGAAAACGAATAGACGCCGCGTCCGCCCGTCTCGATATTCCCGCGACGAGACGGCAAGCGACGACGGAGCGAATCAACCGGAAACGCCCGAACGCGCTCCCGGAGCGGCGCGGTCGCCGCCGAGTCGCTCGAACCAAGCGCCGATAAACCGCCGGTCGCGCTTCCCGGCGTGCGCGCCGAACATTAACGTAAACAGTCCGGAGTCCATTATCGAATGCCGGAAGCGGCTTTCGACAAACGCCGGCGGGAAGATATGGTCGACGCGCGGCTGTTGCGGCGTTCCTTTGATTCCGAAGTCGGCGCAAATGAAATTGAAGACGGTGAAAAGCGCGTACCGAACGCCCGCCTCGCGATAAATTTGCGCGTATGTAAATTGCTCCGCGCCCGCGAAATGAACTTTCAGCATTCCCCGCCCCCGTCTTCGCTCCGACGCGAAACGACGGCGCCGCCGAACCCGTCTTCGCGAACTTCGACGCGAACCGCGCCCGTCTCCTCCAAAATCGTTCGCGCGATCGCTTCGCACGAGAGGTCGCCGAACCGACAAGGCCGCCCGAACTTTCGCGTCAAAAACTCCTCGACCCGCTCTTGCGCGTCGAAAATTTCGATTTCCCGGTCGTCGTCCGCGACGGCGAACGACGTTTCAATCCGAAAGACGTGTCGATGCAAGGCCGCCAAGAAGCGACGACGCGGCGACGCGTTCGGCCAGCGGTGAAAGCCTTCGATAAGATTGCAGGCGACGACAAGCGTTTCCGTTTTCATTGGCGTTTTCTCCTTTCCAACTTTGGGCGATTCAATCCCCGAACGCTCGCGCGACGATTCCCTCGTTGCGAAGCCGGTCGAGAAACGCGTCGCGCTCCGCTTCCGTCTCGAACTCGACGAGAACGGAGAAAAATCGCGTTCCGTCGTCGTTTTCGTCGCGTTCGGCGCCGTTCGCGCTCTTTTCCTCTTCGATTGCGACGCGAACGCCGTTCGACGACGCGCCGCCGACGTCCGACGCGCTTTTTTCTTCTTCGCGAGTCGTTTCGCTCGACTTTAACGCGCCTTTCGCTCCGGAAGCGGTCGCGTCGAAAAATTCGTCGAGGTCGGGCGGCGCGAAAAACTCGACTTCGAACGGCTGAAAGTCGAAATTCAGCTCGCCCAACTCGATTTCGAGCGCGGCGAAGTCCCAAGTCGACTTTTCGGCGAGTTTATTGTCCAAAATCCGATACGCCTTCACGTCGTCCGGCGAAAGGTCGTCGGCGCGAACGCAAGGAACGGTCGCGAGCCCGAGCCGTTTCGCCGCTTTCAGTCGCGCGGCGCCGACGACGAGAACGCCGTTCGAATCGACGACAAGCGGCTGTTTGAATCCAAAACGGCGAATCGATTCCGCGATTCCGGCGACCGCCGCGTCGTTTTTGCGCAAGTTGCGCCCGCTCGTTTTGATCTCGGCGAGCTTCAAGTTCTCAATCTTCATAAAACGCCCCTATAGTAATATTGACAAAACGACGTCGAAAACGCGTTCGACCGACCGCCGAAGCGCGCCGAAAAGCGCCGCGTCCTTTACCGCTAAGAAAAACGAAAACGCTCCCTTACCTAGACGCCGCGACCGTCAAAGACGCCGTATTTTACCCAAACCAGCGACGCTTCAATAATCGCCGCGAAAAAGAAAAATATTCGCGTTTCGAGAAAAAATTTTCAAAAAGAGCTAAAATAAGCGGAGCTTATAAAGATTATTAGCAAACGCGCGATTCGAAGCCCTAAAACGGCCCGATTTGAACAAAATCCAACAAAATTTTAACAAACGAACAAACGCAACAAAGGGCAACACCCTTTAGTATTTTATTTTCTTTTATATTCTTTTATTTTATTTTGTTCATTTTTGCTGAAGTTGGGAACGCGCCCTCGACCGCGCGAACTCGGCTTCGCCGCTCCCGTTGGTCGGCCTCGTTTGCGCCCAATTTCGGTTGAAACGCCAACGCGTCCGCCGCGCCCGCTCCGACGAACCGCCCCCAAAACCGCCGTCGACCCCGGAAAAACGCGACTCAAACGCCGCTCGCGACCGTCGCCGCCGCGCCTTCTCGCCCCGGCGTCGCGTCGAAACCGGCGCTCAAACCGGGGGTCGACCGAAGCGCCAAATCGCCG
>JAZQAP010000604.1:0-3585 GCA_045545275.1 Thermoguttaceae bacterium
ACAAACGCGCGGACGTCCGACTTCGTTCGTCGAACGTCCGCGTTTTCAATTCTTTTTTCAGCGACCGCCGGGGCCCGTCCGACGTTTCAACGTCGAAACTCGCCCTTTCGGTCTTCTCGACGCTTAACGTCGAAACTCGCCCTTTCGGTCTTCTCGACGCTTAACGTCGGAACTCGCCCTTTCGGTCTTCTCGACGCTTAACGTCGGAACTCGCCTTTCCGGCCTTCTCGACGCTTAACGTCGGAACTCGCCTTTCCGGCCTTCTCGACGCTTAACGTTCGAATTCGCTTTCTTGGCGTCGGACGGTCAACGCCGAGCGGCTTTTTCGGCGGCGCGAACCCGAGCGCGCGCCGTCGCGACCGCCTTCGTCTTGATTTCGCGCAGTTCCGGAGAAGTCGCCGGACGGTTTAACGCGTCGTTAAGCGCTTGCGTCGCCTCGTTTAAGTCGAGTTCCGAGAATTTGCAGGCGCGCGTCGTTAACAGCGACACAACGTCGTTCGCCGCTTCGACGAAACCGCCCTCGACGTACCAACGCTCGACCGAATCGTCTTCGAGCGTCAAACGCAACTCGCCCGCGCCCAAGCGTCCGACGACCGGCGTGTGCCCGACGCCGATCGCGTATTCGCCGTCGTAAAGCGGAACGACGACGAACTTCGTCTCCCGTTCGACGACCGTTTTTTCCGGCGTTACCGCAACGCATTTCATTTTTCAGCCTCCTCGTTGGGCCCGACAAAACGTCGCCGACGCCTTACTTCGTCGAAAAGCGCGCCGACGTTTCGCCGCCCTTTGGGTCAACTCTATTTCTTGCGGGCTTGCGCCGCCATTCGCTCCGCTTGCTCCGCCGCTTGCTCGACGGCGCCGACGTACAGGAACGCTTGTTCCGGCAGGTGGTCCCATTTTCCGTCGCAAATTTCGTTAAACGAACGAATCGTTTCTTTCAACGGAGTGATTTCGCCCTTTTTGCCGGTGAAGACTTCGGCGACGAGGAACGGCTGCGACAGGAACCGCTCGACGCGGCGCGCTCGGTGAACGGTCAGTTTGTCGTCTTCGCTCAACTCGTCGACGCCCAAAATCGCGATGACGTCTTGAAGTTCGCGGTACTTTTGCAACATCTGTTGAACGCGACGGGCGCAGTCGTAATGCTCTTGACCGACGTATTGCGGGTCGAGAACGCGGCTCGACGACGCCAACGGGTCGACCGCCGGGTAAATCCCCTTTTCGGAGATCGAACGGTCGAGGTAAACGAACGCGTCGAGTTGGCCGAACGCGGTCGCCGGCGCCGGGTCGGTCGGGTCGTCCGCCGGAACGTAAACCGCTTGAACGGAGGTGATCGCGCCGCGGTTCGTCGACGCGATTCGCTCTTGGAGCGCGCCCATTTCCGACGCCAACGTCGGTTGGTAACCGACCGCCGACGGCATCCGACCGAGCAACGCGGAAACTTCCGAACCGGCTTGCGAGAAGCGGAAAATATTGTCGACGAAGAGCAAAACGTCCGTCCCGAGATGGTCGCGGAAATACTCCGCCATCGTCAGCGCCGACAACGCGACGCGGAGACGGGCCCCCGGCGGCTCGTTCATTTGGCCGAAAACCATCGTCGTTTGTTCGAGAACGGAACGCCCGGAGTCGCCGATTTTCGCCTCTTTCATTTCGCGCCAAAGGTCGTTCCCTTCCCGAGTGCGCTCGCCGACGCCGGCGAAAACCGACGCGCCGCCGTGCGCGCTCGCGATGCGGGCGATCAACTCTTGCAAAATGACCGTTTTCCCCAATCCGGCGCCGCCGAAAAGACCGGCTTTCCCGCCGCGAACGAACGGCGTCAACAAGTCGATTACTTTGATACCGGTTTCAAAAATCTCGGTGTTCGTCGAGAGTTCCGCGACCGCCGGCGCCGGTTGGTGAATCGGACGAAATTCTTTCGCGTCGACCGGCCCCGCTTTGTCGATCGGTTCGCCGAGGAGATTGAAAACGCGTCCCAACGTTTCGTTTCCGACCGGAACGCTCACCGGCGCGCCCGTGTCGACGCACTCCGTTCCGCGCGTCAAACCGTCGGCGTTCCCCAACGCGACGCAACGGACGCGCCCTCCGCCCAAGTGTTGCTGCACCTCGCCGACCAAACGCGAAACGGCGTCCCCCGTTTTTTTCTCGACGTAAAGGGCGTTGTAAATCGCGGGAAGGCGCCCTTCGGCGAACTCCGCGTCGAAAGTGGAGCCGATCACTTGCGTAACGCGACCGACGTTTTGATTTTCATTTTGATTCATTGGTTACGACGCCTGATTTTCTAAACGCTTACTTCGAACGGCAACGCTCCGCGACGCCGAAACGCCGTCGGGAACGCTCCAGTCGAACGTACCGCAAAACAATATTATATTCAAATTTTCAAAAACGCGCCGCGTTTTCAACTCAACGCGTTCGCGCCGCCGACGACTTCGAGAATCTCGTTGGTGATCTGCGCCTGTCGCGCTCGGTTGTACGTCGTCGTCAAGGACGAAATCATCTCGTCGGCGTTTTCGGTCGCCGCTTTCATCGCGACCATTCGCGCGATTTGCTCGCCGACCGCCGCGTCGAGGAAACATTTAAACGTCTCGACTTTAAAAGCGGTCGGAACGATCTCCTCCAAAACGCTTCGCGGCGACGGTAGGAACTCGAATTGCAAATTTCCCGCGCTCGACGCTTCTTCCAAAGGCTCGTCCGCGACGGCCTCCGCCGCCAACTCCGCCAACGGCAGGAGCGTTTCCGCCGTCGGACGCTGTTTCGAAATCGAGTAAAATTTCGAATAAACGACGTCGATTCGGTCGATTTCGCCGGTTTGGTAGCGCTCGAGAAGCTCCGTCGCGACGACGTCGACGTCCTCGAACGCCGGCTTGTCCTCAAAGTTGAAGAACGACCTAGCGACCTTATAATCGCGGTACGTCAAATAGGAAACGCCCCGCTTGCCGACGACGTAAAGCTCGACGTTCTCGAACGTTCGCGTCAACTCTTCGAAACGAGCGACCGCCGTCCGCAAGACGCCGCCGTTGTATCCGCCGCACATCCCGCGATTCGCCGTCAAAATCAGCAAAACCGCTTTTTTCGCACTTTCTCGCTTATCGAGGAGCGGATGCGAAACGTCGCCGCCCGCCCGCGTCAAATCGCCGACAAGCCGAACGATTCGCGCCGAATACGCTTCGGCGGCGGTCGCGCGCTCCATCGCTCGACGAAATTGAGCGGTCGCGACCAACTCCATCGTCCGCGTGATTTTGCGAATACTTTTGATCGATTTTCTACGTTTGTCGAGCGCTCTTGCTTTTGCCATTGGTTTCGAAGTTCGTAAAGTCGACGTTCGACGCGTCGCTTTCCGTCGCCGCAATTCAAACGGTCGCCCGAAAAGACGCGTTAACGTCGGCAAAATCGGTAAAAAATTCGGAAAACGCCAAACGTTCCGCCGCGGCGCCGCTCTCGTTAAAGAGCCGGGCCGCGACGGCGTTCGAGTTCGACGCGTCGACCGTTACGACGCGGAACGGCTCGCGAAATTCTTGAAGAAAACGTCGTTGTTGAACTCGGTCAACGTCGCTTCGATCGCGGCGGTTTCGTCGGGCCCGAGTTTTTGTT
>JAZQAP010000605.1:0-5958 GCA_045545275.1 Thermoguttaceae bacterium
CCGATTCTCGACCCGCGCCTCCTGCCGTATCGCCTTTTCGCGAGCGGTTCGAAGGAAACGCGTCCCGAGTTGGCGGCAAAATTGGCGGCGGCGAAAACGGAAAATTCGGAAAATTCCGCCGAATCGGAAAAGTCGGCCGCCGCTTCCGGAGCGCAAGCGACCGCGCCGACCGGAACGCAAACGGTCGCGTTGACGGTTTTACGGGACGGCGAACGCGTCGATTTGTCGGCGACGTTGCCGAACGCCGCGCCTTACGACGGGTTCGCGTCGAGCCGCGGAACGATGGCGTGCGGTCGACTCGGCGTCGCGTTCGAGGTTTTGCCGGTCGTTTCCGGAATCGACGGAACCGTTAAAACCGACTCCAACCCGATCGGCGGCGAAATCGTTAAAATCGAAGCGACCGTTCCCGACCCGGGCGCCGACGCGTCGAAGGAAGCGCGAGAACTTTTCAAAGCGTTGACCGGCGCCGAAGCCGGGGCGGGCGCGCAAACGAAAACGACCGAAATCGTCGGCGAAACCGACGCGGAGCGCGCCGAAATCGCGTTGACTTGGTTTTCGTCCGTCGCGCCGCTTCTGCCGAACGGAACGCCCGTCGTCGTAACGGTTGAAGCGAAGGACGGCGTCGAGGCGAAAATCGAAACGACGCTCCGTCGCGCAGAAGACGTTTTCGTCGTCGAACGCGGCCTTTATTTCGGCGGCGACGCGATTTTCCATCGCGCCGATTCGCTGGGCGAAGCGTTAAGTTTCGGCGTCGCCAAGACTTGGGAATGCGCGACGATGATCTTTACGACGCTCAAAAACTTGGGTTCGACCGTCTCCGCGAAGGCGCTCGGCGGCCCGGGAATGATCGTCGGAACCGCTTACGCGGCGGCGGGCGAACAAAACGGCGTCTTCCTTTTGTTCCTCTGTATGATCAGCGCAAACCTTGCCGTCGTTAACTTTCTGCCGATTCCGGTGCTGGACGGCGGGCATATCGTCTTCCTCCTGTACGAGGCGATAACGCGGCGCAAACCGAACGAAAACGTCCAAGTGATTTTGAGTTATATGGGCTTGGCGCTGATTTTAGCGTTGATGTTCTGGGTGATTTACCTCGACGTCGTGCGATACTGCTTCTAACGGCGAGCGCGTAAATTGCGATTTAACCGATTTTAGCGTCGCGTTTTAGAAAGACGACGACGCGTCGAAAAACGAGCGGCGGTCGACGCAAACAAGCGTCGACCGTCGTTTTTTACGTCGACGAGCCGAGTCGCGAGGGCGGGGCGGACGCGTTTCGCCGTTTGGAAAAGCGCCGAGTTTTTCTATTTTGCCCTCCTTGACAAGCGGCGCGTCCTTGCGTATAATAACGTTTATAGTGAAAAGAAGCGTTTTTTGCGCTCGAATTGTTAAAATAGGGGTTCTGGTTAAGCCGGGACGTCTTCTGTTCGCGATTCCGACAAGCGATTCGAAAGATTGAAGCGTCGCGCGGCAAGGAAAAGAAGGCGAAAGATCGATGAACGCAACCCGAAACGAAACGCGGCGCGGCGTCGCAAACGGATTCCGCGAAGGCGAGAAGAAAGACGCAAAGCGTTGGAGCGAAAGAGTTTTGACGGCGCTCGACGCGTTGGCGTCGGTCGCGCTTTGGGGCGTTTTCGCGTCGGCGGTCGTCCGTTTCGCGCTTTTTCCGCCGGAAGAACGCGGCGATTGGGCGACGTTAACCGCGTCGACGCTTGTCGGCTTAACGTTCGCGACGATAACCGTTTACGTCTTGCGCGAAACCGTTTGCGTTTGGCGCGAAAGTCCTTGCCGGCTCCCGAAATCGGAGTTGCGGGCGCGACTTCGTTCGGCGTCGCTTCCGCTTTGGGCGACGTCGGCGGTCGTCGTCGCGTCGACGGCGAAGGCGGACGGCGTCGATTCGACGTTTGCAACCGCTTTCGCGTCGGCGGTTTACGTCGTTTGCGTCGACGTCGGGGCGGCGACGTTTGCTCGACGTTGGGGCGCGACCGTCGCGAGAGATTGGCGCCTCGCCTTGGAAGACGACGCGGCGTCGACGGGGAAAGAAACGTCGAACGAAGGCGTTGCAACGTCCGAAAAAACAACGGTTTGCGGCGTTGGAAAAGACGACGGCGAAACGGCGAACGAAACGCCGCTTGGCGCGTCGGGCGAAGAAAACGCGGAACTTGCGGAAGAGCCCGACGGCGAAACGCTCGCGACGCAGCGCCGCGTTCGAACGGAGGACGGCGGAACGCAAATTTTCGGTTCGGTCGCGGTCGAATTTGAGGCGGACGCCGAGGTCGCGCCGGTTTTTATCGCGTTTTGCCCGCCGTTCGAAGGCCTTCCGTCGTTTGATTTCGAGCAAATCGCCGGGCCGGAAGTCGCTCTTCAAGCGTCGAGCGTTCAACCGTTCGGAGTTCGGCTCGAAGCGAAACGGCGAATAACGCAACCGACGGAAACGCAACCGGTTGCAAACGACGAAATAATCCGAATCGAGTATTTCTCGGCGTTTCCGCCGTTTGAGGAAACGGAACGGGAAACGTTTTGAACGCGGACGTTAACCGACGTCGCGCGTTTTTCGGAGCGCGTTAACGCGACCGTTAAGCGACGTCGCGTTGAAACGTCGCCGACTATTCCATATTGATCTTTTAGCGACGCGTCGGGAACGACGCCGTCGAAGTCTTAAATTAAAAGGAATTAACGATGAAATTGATTCAAACGATCGCAAGCGCCGCGTTGATCTTTTCGGCGGTCGGCGCGCTGGCGGCGGACGACGTTCGCGTCGTCGAGCGTCCGAAAAACGGCGACGCCGCGCCGCATTACTTGGCGAACCGGGCTCCGCTCGAACCGTCGCCGTTCTTGAAGTTGCCGCTCGGCGCCGTCAAGGCCGAAGGTTGGCTCGGCGAAGCGCTTAAACGTCAAAACGAAGGGCTCGCCGGGAAGCTCGGCGCGATCAGCAAATGGCTCGAAAAGGGCGACAACGCTTGGCTTATGAACGGCGGGCAATACGGTTGGGAAGAACTTCCGTACTGGCTTCGCGGTTACGTCGATATGGCGTATCTCGCCGGCGATAAAGAGATGATCGCCGAAGCGCAAACTTGGATCGAAGCGATCCTAAAGAGCCAACGCGCCGACGGTTACTTCGGCCCGGGCGATCCGAACGCCGAAAAGCCGATCGACATTTGGCCGAATATGCTCGTTCTCTTCCTGATGCAATCGTATTACGAAAACACCGGCGACGAACGCGTTATCTCCTTTATGTCCAAGTACTTCGACTGGATCGCGATGCGTCCGGACGAACGCCTCCTTGAAACGTATTGGGAAAACAGCCGCGGCGGCGACATGTTGCACAGCTGCCTTTGGTTATACAATGTAACCGGCGACAAGAAGTTGCTCGCGGTCGCGGAAAAAATTCACGAGAACACCGCGAACTGGCGTCAAGTTTCGGGCCTGCCGAACTGGCATAACGTCAACATCGCCCAATGTTTCCGCGAACCTGCGACGTTTTGGCAACTCTCGAAAGACGAAGCCGACAAAGCCGCGACGTACAACAACTTCTGGCTGATTCGCGCGATTTACGGGCAAGTTCCGGGCGGGATGTGGGGCGGCGACGAAGTGTCGCGTCAAGGTTATATCGACCCGCGCCAAGGAATCGAAACCTGCGCCATTTTCGAGCAATTGACGAGCAATATGCTCCTCTTCCGCGCGACCGGCGACACGTTCTGGGCCGATCACGCCGAGGAAGTCGCGTTCAACTGCGCTCCGGCGGCGATGATGCCCGACTTTAAAGCCTTGCGTTACATCACTTGCCCGAACCAACCGATTTCCGACGCGAAGAATCACAACCCGGCCATCTGCAACGCCGGACCGTTTATGTCGATGAACCCGTTCAGCAGCCGTTGCTGCCAACACAACCACGCGCACGGTTGGCCGTATTACGTCGAACATCTTTGGACGGCGACGCCCGACCGCGGCTTGGCGGCGACCCTTTACAGCGCGTCGCAAGTTTCCGCGAAAGTCGGCGACGGAACGACCGTTACGATTAAAGAAACGACGAACTATCCGTTCGACGACACGGTGAAACTGACCGTTTCGCTTCCGCAAGGCGTTGATTCCGTTAAGTTTCCGCTTTACGTTCGCGTTCCGAAATGGACGGTCGGCGCGTCGGCGACGCTCAACGGCGAAAAGCTCGCGGTCGACGCGGCGCCGCAAAAATGGATTCGCGTCGAACGCGAATGGAAGAACGGCGACGAAGTCGCGGCGACCTTCCCGGCGAAGTTCTCGTATCGTAAGTGGCGACAAAACAAGGATTCCGTTAGCGTCGATTACGGGCCGTTGACCTTCTCGCTCAAAATCGACGAAGAATACCGTCAAGAGCGCGACGGTCGCCAAACCGCGATCGGCGATTCCGGTTGGCAAGACGGCGCCGACGTCGACGCTTGGCCGTCGTTCGAAATTCTACCGAAATCGGCGTGGAATTACGGGCTGATCGACCCGGCGACGCTGGACCTTTCGAAGTTGGAACTCGTTCGTAAACCGTGGCCGGAAAACAACTTCCCGTGGACGACCGACGCGGTTCCGTACTCGATTAAGTTGAAGGGGCGCAAAATCCCGAGTTGGGGTTACGAACCGACCGGCTTCTGCGAAACGCTTCCGTTCAGCCCGGCGCCGACCGCCGAACCGGTCGAAGAGCTGGAACTGATTCCGATGGGCGCGGCGCGTCTGCGTATTTCGGCGTTCCCGACCGTCGAGGAAAAGTGAACGACGCGGTTGCGTTAACGCGCCGAACGACGCGACTTGCAAACGTTGAGTGAAACGTCGACGTCGCGTCGTTTGACGGGTGAAAAAAGAAAAACTCGACGCCTTTTCTTAAAGGGCGTCGAGTTTTTTTGCGCCTTTACGCGGCGTCGTTTTAATGAGGAGTCGCGTTAAAGGACGAAATAGCGCGAGTTAAGCGTTTACTCCGATTAGACGAAATCGATTTCGTAAGCGGCGCCCGAGTAGTTCGCGCCGACGACGTATTGCGTCGCGGTCTTGGAAAACGCGCCTTGCCAATAGTAGTGCAGGTGCCCGCAAAGGATTGCCTTCAAAAGACTTTGCTCGCGGAGCCAATCGAGAAATTCGACCGTCGTCGCGTCCGGTTTTTGCTGTTCGCGGCGGCCCGGGTTGAAGTCCTTCATCAGCTCTTCCGGAACGCCGGTCAGGTAGGCGCATTGCGCGTTTTTGCCGATCGCGAGCTTGAAAAGCTCCGGCGTATGAAGCGGAACGTGGCAGAGCGCGACGATCGGAAGTCCTTTCTCGACCTCGGCTTGGAACGCTTTAAAGACTTCCGGCGTAACGTAGTAGTACACGTCGTCGAACGCGACAAAGTTGACGCCGTTAACGACCTTGGACGCGAGCTTTAAGTCGTTCGGGAAGGCCTTTTGCGCGCGCTCGAACGACTGCGCTTTGTACGCTTCGTCCTCTTTCGCTTCGCCGAGGTAGTGGCTGTACTCGTGATTCCCGGCGGAGACGAAGGCGTAAGTTCCGGCGAATTTGGCGTTTACGGTTTCGTAGTTTTTGTGGCTCGTGAAGTCGATCAGGTCGCCGGTGTGCAGAAAGAGCGCGTCGTTCTTTTGCGCGAGCGCCATCGCGGCGTCGAAACGCTTCACGCCGTCGCCAAAGTGTTTAAGTCGCGACGCGGCGAGTTTTTTCTTGCGTTCGACTTCGCGGTCGTCGACGAGGCAGAAGTGCGAGTCGGAGACGTGAACCGCCTTAAACGGTTGCGTCGCGCCGACTTCGATACGAATCTTTTGCGGTTTCAGGAGCGACTCGTCGGCGGCGAGAAGCGGGGAGACGGTCGGGAGAGACGAGGCGAAGCAAAGGCCCGCGCTCGCTTTGATAAAATCGCGGCGATTGAGTTGCATAAACGTTGTCCTTATTGGTATTGCGGTTCGTCGCTTGTTCGGCGACAAGTTGAAATATTCGGTGAAACGCGGTCAAAATTCG
>JAZQAP010000606.1:0-1743 GCA_045545275.1 Thermoguttaceae bacterium
GGAGCGCAACCGACGAAACGGCGCGAGTTTGCGTCGAACGGGAAAACGCCGCCGCGCCAAACGGTTGGGAAGTCGTCGCAACAACGCCGACCGCCGACGGAGAGCCGCTCGAAGTCGCGCTGTCGGGGCGCGAACGCTTCCGAATCTTCGACGGCGCGACGTTCCGCGTCGACGCGGCCGACGGCGGCGTTCTCGCGCCGTTTTGGCAAGTCGCGTCTTGGGCCGTCGTCGACGCGGAAAGTTTCGGCGTTCCGGACGGCGGCGATTCGGCGTCGCGTTTTTCGGTCGCGGCGGCTTGGGCCGTCCCGGTCGACCGCGCCGTTTAAACGTTGTAAAAGAAGGAACGTCAACCGATGAAAACAGTTCAACTTACGCAACGGCAAACGCCGAGTTTTCGGGCGTTGATTCGGGCGGAAAACGGCGCGCTTTTCGACGCGGCCGTCGACCTCGCGACGCCCGAAGAACTCGCCGCCGAAGAGATCGAGCGCGCCCCGATTTCTTGCTCGATTTATTACGCGACCGGTTCTCTCGCGCCTTATTCGGCGTCGACGACGAACGCGACGCCGGTTCCGGGGTTCGAAAATCTCGAAATCGCCCCGTCGGCGTTCGTCGAGCCGGACGCGGTCGAGGCGAACGGGCTCGGATACAACTTCCGCTACTCGCCGCCGAGTCGCGCGTCGTTTCCGTTCGAAAAACCGGGCGTTTACTTCGTCGACTTTTTGATTTACCCGAAAACGGGCGCGGCGCTCGCGTTCCGAATCGGCGCGGAGGTGAAATGACGACGCTTCTTCCCCTTTGCGAATTGTTCGCGGACGTCGCGGCGGCGCGGTTCCCCGACTTTTTGGTCTTCTCGAACGCCGACGCGAACCGCGAATGGACGGGAACGCCGACGGTCGAGTTCGTCGAAACGGACGCGACGACGGAAACCTTCCTCGACGGACGGTTCCAACAGACGCGGAAGCTGACTTGCGCTTGCCGCGCCCAAACGCAGGCGGACGCGGTCGCGTTAGCGGCGTCGCTTCGTTCGAAAATCGCCGATTTTTGCGTCGAGTTGGAGCGAGACGCAAGAATCGCGTCTTGGACGCTCGACGACCTCGGAACGCTCCCCGACGAGCGCGGTTTCGTCGTCGGCGAAACGTTTTACGGCTTCGTCGACTTTACCGTTTTAACCCCGATTAGCGATTACGTTTAACGCAACGAAAGGAACTCCTTCATTATGTTCGCTTATCAAATGTTCGTCGCCTTCCTCGCGCAAGACCCGAACGGGACGAATCGCAACCCGCTGACCGATCCGGCGTACTCCGACCTGAAGTTCGGGACGAAAAACGCGATTCCGGAAGGCTACGTCTTCACGAATATCGGCCGCTCCGGCACGACGTCCGAAACGCTCGAACTGAATTCGATTAGCGATATGGACAAGTACGCGCGGTACGAATCGGGAAAAACGACGCCGGGAACGATTGCTTTCGCGTCGCGCCGCCCGTTCGACAAAGCGTCGATTTACAAGACGCTCGACGCGATTCAGGGCGTCGCCGACAATCGCCTCGGGCTTTTGCTCGTCGGGCAATACAAGGAGACGCTTCAAGACGGAAAACGCGTTTACGTCGTCGGGTTCGCAACCGCCGCGCTCGTTACCGAAGACGGCTCCATTAGCGGCGAAGCGAAGGCGCAAATCACGTCGAACCTCGCGTTTCAAGCGTCGGGGCGTCCGCTGGAAGGATCGGACGTTTGCGCCGCGACGAT
>JAZQAP010000607.1:0-2254 GCA_045545275.1 Thermoguttaceae bacterium
GAACGTGCATGTCGATCAGCCCCGGCGCGACGATTTTGTCGGTCGCGTCGATTTTGACGGCGCCTTCCGGCGCTTGCGAAGCGGCGTCGGCGCCGAGCGCGGCCATTTTGCCGTCGACGGTCAAGAGGTCGGCGATTTGGTCGAGGTTTTGCGCCGGGTCGACGACGCGTCCGTTTTGAATTAAGAGGGCGTTGCTCATTATTGTCTCGATTCTTGTTTAAAGCGCGTTAATCTTTTAAGACGCGTTAATTTCGGCGATTGGACGAACGGGGAAATCGTTGAACGGAGGAAAATCGTCGGGGGAAACCGTTTGAAAGGAAACACCGTTAAGAACGGCGTTCCGCGACGGCGGTCAGCGTCGCCCAAAGCGCGGCCATCCGCACCGCGACGCCGTTCGTTACTTGATCGAGGATCGCGGAATGCGGGCCGTCGGCGACGTCCGGGGTGATTTCGACGCCGCGGTTGATCGGGCCCGGCGCGAGAACGAGGACGTCTTTTTTGCAGCGGGCGAGGCGTTCGGCGTTCATCGCGTAAAGGTGCGCGTACTCGGCCAACGACGGGAACGGGCGGACGACTTGGCGTTCGAGCTGGATGCGAAGGAGGTTGAACACGTCGACGCGGGGCAAAATTTCGTCGAGCGAATAAGCGTATTCGACGCCGAGTTCGGCCCAATGCGGCGAAACGAGGGTCGACGGGCCGCAAACGATCGGTTTCGCGCCGAGTTTTTGGAGCGCGAAGACGTTCGAGCGGGCGACGCGGCTGTGCGCTATGTCGCCGACGATCGCGACCGTTTTTCCTTCGAGCGAACCGAGGCGTTGGCGCATCGTCAAGAGGTCGAGAAGGCCCTGCGTCGGGTGTTCGTGCGCGCCGTCGCCGGCGTTGACGACCGCGCAGTTTTTGAGGTTTTGCGCCAAGAGTCGCGGCGCGCCGGGGCAACTATGTCGAACGACGACCGCGTCGACGCCCATCGCCAAGATGTTTTGCGCGGTGTCGACGAGCGTTTCGCCCTTCGAGAGACTGCTCGTCGCGGCGGAAAACTCGATGACGTCGGCGCCGAGGCGGCGACCGGCGAGCCCGAAGCTGACGCGGGTGCGCGTCGAGTTTTCGAAAAAGAGGTTGACGATCGCTTTGCCGTTCAACAGCGAGATTTTGCGAGCGTTTTCCGGATTGTCGAGGACGTCCTTGCGGAAACGGTCGGCCAAATCGAGCAAAATCGTCAGTTCTTCGACGCTAAGGTCTTCGAGTCCGAGGAGGTGCGGGCGCGTCCAGCCGGACGGAACCGGCCCCCAATTTTCTTTAGTGTAAAGCATTTCTCGACGTTTCCTTTTTTGACGTTTCCTGTTGAGCGAACGGACGCCGCCGCGCGAAATCGAACGGGCGAAACGGCGCGGGGAACGGCGGACGCGTTTTCGAACGAACGTCGCGAGCGGCGCGGCGAAACGGGCGTCGACGGCGGACGAGAACGCGTCGTTAATATTTTGCCAAATTTTTTGAAGACGTCAAAGGGGAACGGCGATTTTGCGGCGGTTTGCGTCCGTTTTTTAAGAAAAAAGCCGCCTTGATAAGCAAGACGGCTTGAAGTATAAGCGGAGCTAATTTCGACGGCGATTAACGCGATTCAACCGGGGCGGCTTCCTCCGCCGGAGCGGCTTCCTCAACCGGAGCGGCTTCCTCCGCCGGAGCGTTTTCCTCCGCCGGAGCGTTTTCCTCCGCCGGAGCGGCTTCCTCCGCCGGAGCGGCTTCCTCCGCCGGAGCGGCTTCCTCCGCCGGGGCGGCTTCCTCCGCCGGAGCGGCTTCCTCCGTCGGAGCGGCTTCCTCAACCGGAGCGGCTTCCTCCGCCGGAGCGTTTTCCTCAACCGGAGCGGCTTCCGGCAATCCGGCGAGTTCCGACAACCAGCGAGCGCGCAGGAGACGACCCGGGTCGGTCGGCGTCGAACGGAGCAAACCGACCGCGTTCGCCGTTTCGCCGCGACGTTCAAAAGCGCGAGCGAGGAGGTAAAGCGTTCCGGCGCGCCAAGGATTGGCGTCGGCGCCTTGAGGCAACGCTCCGTCTTGAAGGTGCGAAAACGCCGCGTCGTCGCGTCCGGCCGCTTCCGAAACGAGAGCTAAATAGAATTTCGACGCGGATTTGATAAAATGTTTCGTCGCGAGTTCCGCTTGGAGAGCGAGCGCCGTTTGATTGGCGAACGCTTGCAACTCTTCTTGCGTCGGCTCTTGACCTTGAAGTCGGAGGCCAAGCGGTCTTAGGAAGACA
>JAZQAP010000608.1:0-3408 GCA_045545275.1 Thermoguttaceae bacterium
GACGTTTTTCGGTTCGCGAGCGGCGAACGCGACGGCGGTTTCGTAGGCTTGCTCCCAAAGCCCGATCATTCGTTGGAACAAGCACTTCGCTTCGGTCAAACAAGCGCAGTCCGGGCGCGATTTTTCGAGATTTTCGACGTAAGCGAGACCCGCGGCGAACTGTTCGCCTTCGAGGAACGCGTCGATTTGTCCCAAATCTTTGACGTGATCCGGGCAGCAGAATTTGATTTTCTTCCCGCGCCCGCCGGGGCAGAGGGAGTAGAGGTCGATGGCCATGGACGCAATCTTTCCAAACGTGTTTCAAACGGTTGTTCGTAAAATTCGGACGGGACGCCCAAGCGGCGTCGCCGCGCGTTCGACGGCGAAAACGCGTCGACGCTTTCTTCTATTTTAGCTCAAGGCGGCGCGAATTTCGAGGGGGCGACGCTAGAAATTCGCGTTTTTTTCCGTTTTTTCTCCGACTTGAGCGCCAACGAACGGAAACGACCGGCAAAACGAGCGTTTGTCGGCGCGGCGCGAAGAGCGGAGGACAAACGTCGGCGCGACGTCGGTGAAGGTTGCGCAACCGGCGGCGAGTTTAGCGGTTAAAACGGTCGCGACGGCGGCGGCGATTAGTCGTCGAGGTAAACGCCGATTTCGATTTTGAGCCAATTATTGACGCGCTCGACTTTGCGGATTTTGCCGAAAAGTCGTTTGCCGGCGTCCATTAAGCGAGCAAAAACCGGATTGTCGCGCCGAGGAACGTACCCGAGTTTGCGTTTTAGCGCGTCGCGAACGAGGATCGCCAGTTCGTCGCGCTTGTTTTGCGGTTCGCGGACAAAGGTTAAAACGTCGTCGACTTTTAACGACGGTTCGATTTCGGCGATGTTTTCGACGTAACTCGTTCCGGCGATATGCGTTTCAAAAAGAAAAATCGTTTGGCCGAACGGTTGCGACAGGCCGTTTTTTCCGCCTTGGAAGACGCCGAGCGAATGCGAACCGAACGGGGAAAGACCGCCGGAACCGACGTTGGACGTTAAATCTCCCATTTGCTTAAAATCTCCTCGATTCGTCGTTGATAACGGTCGCGCAAGGTTTTCAGTTCGAGCTGTTTTTGACGGAGATCTTCGAGCCGCTTCGCGATCGCGTCCGAATCGTCGAGGAAATCGGCGACGTTGAACGGGAACTCGGCGCGGATTTTTTCGAGTTGCGTTTTCAGTTCGTCGCGCGATTTTTGGAGCGTCGACTCGCGTTGAAGGAGTTCGTCGAATGCGGTCGTTTCCGGCGATAAAACGTCGTCCTTGGAGAGCGCGTCGACGGCCAACGTCAACGCTTCAAGCGCCGCTAAGTCGCATCGTTTATACGCTTCGACGGCGATTTTTAGTTTGAACGCCGCGTCCGGAACGGCGGCGCTCGCGACGTCCGGGTGAAGTTTTTTGACTAGCCGGAGGTAAAGAACGCGGAGGCGTTTCGCGTCTTCGGGAGGGAGAACGGAACCCGACGCGAACGCAAAGGCTTCCTCGACCTTCGCTTTGGCGGCGTCGACTTGCGCGGAGAACGTTTTAAGGTCTTGGTCGAGCTTGCGTTCGACCGCGTTCAGGTCGGGTTCTTCTTCGCGATTGTTTGCCGCTTGGAGAAGTTCGAGTTTGCGACGCAGGCGGAGAACTTCCAGCTCGAGTTCGAGCGTCGCGCTCTCGACGACGCCGACGACGCTCCAGTAACGGCTTTCGAGTCGCGGGCGAACGTCGAAGAGGAGAACGTCGCGCGCTAAAATCAGTTCGCCGACTTCGTCTTGCAATGCGTAAACACGTTTGACTAACGCGTCGAATTCGACGCTTGTAACGAGATTCAAAACAGCCCCCTTTCGGCGTTTGGGATTGCGTTTTTATTTATTGTACGCCCTTACTACGGAAAAGTCAAGCGTCGGACGGACGCCGTTTGGGAGCCGTCGCGAAAAAAAGTCGGAGAAAACGCAAAATAAGAATGAAAAGCGTTGCGATAATAGCGTCGAGCGGCGTTTGGAACGGATTGAAACGCAAAACGTCCGTCGACGGCGGAACCGCGGGAGTTCGGCGTCGGACGGACGTTTGACGTTAAAACGTTTAGCGACGAACGCTAAAACGTTAAACAACGGGAATTAGATGCGCGAGTGAACGCCGCCGGCGACGCGGTACGGGAGACCTTGAATGCGGAGGAAACCGGTCGCGTCGTTTTGGTTGTAGTCGCCGCCTTTTTCCATCGTCGCGATCGCTTCGTCGTAAAGCGAGTTCGGGCTCGTGCGACCGTTCAGGATGATGTTGCCCTTGTAGAGCTTCAGCGAAACTTCGCCGGTCGTCCACTTGTGCGCTTCTTTGATCATCGCGAGGAACATATCCATCTTGACGCTGTACCAGAAGCCGTAGTAGATCAACTCGGCGACTTCCGGCGCCAAACGGTCGCGCAGGCGCATCGCTTCGCGTTCCATCGTCAGCTGTTCGATGTAACGCAAGGCGTCGTAGAGAATCGTCATGCCCGGCGCTTCGTAAACGCCGCGGCTCTTCATACCGACGAAGCGGTTTTCGACCATATCGATAATGCCGATTCCGTGGCGACCGCCGATTTTATTCAGCGTGTCCATAATTTCGTAAGCGCTCATCGTTTGGCCGTTGACGGCGACCGGAACGCCTTGTTCGAAACGGATAACGACTTCTTCTTCGGCGTCCGGCGCGGTTTTCGGCGTGTTTTCGCAAATGCCGAACTTGACCGTTTCCATCCCGTTGACGTTCAGATCTTCGAGGCTGCCCGCTTCGTAGCTGATGTGAAGGCAGTTTTCGTCCGACGAATACGGCTTCGCGATCGACGCTTTGACCGGAATGTTTTTCGCTTCGCAGTACTTGATCATCTCGGTGCGGCCCGGGAAGAGTTCGCGGAACTCGTCCATACGCCACGGCGCGAGGATTTCAATGCTCGGGTCGAGCGCTTCGGCGGCGAGTTGGAAACGGCATTGGTCGTTCCCTTTGCCGGTCGCGCCGTGAACGTAAACCGTCGCGCCGACTTCCTTCGCGACTTCGAGGATTTTCTTCGAGATCAGCGGGCGCGCGAGCGACGTGCCGAGGAGATAGACGCCTTCGTATTTCGCTTGCCATTGGATCGCCGGGAAGGCGAAGTCGCGGCAGACTTCCTCTTTAACGTCGATGAAACGAACGGACTTCGCGCCGATATTGATCGCCTTTTGGCGGATTTCTTCGCGATTTTCGCACGGTTGACCCAAGTCGACGTAAACGGCGTGGACTTCGTAACCTTTGTCCAACAACCAGCCCAAGATGACCGACGTGTCCAAACCGCCGGAATACGCCAAAACGCACTTCTTCGACATAATCTCTCTCCGTTGTTTTCCGTTTTAAGGCCCGAGAGCGCGGGCGCGCCGGGTCGATTTTTTTAAGACGCAAA
>JAZQAP010000609.1:0-3698 GCA_045545275.1 Thermoguttaceae bacterium
CCGCGGCGTTTCCTCGAACGCCTCCGCTCGCGCCTCCGTTTTCTTTCCTTCTTTCGCGCCGCGTTCGCTCCGTCGCGTTGCTTCTTCGCCGTTTCGTTCCTTGCTCGCCGCGTTCTTTGAAAAAAAATCGAAATATTGCGCTTGCGTTTGAAAAATTTTTTTGTTATACTCGCGAAGCGTCGCGTCGTCGACGCCGTTAACACGTTTTTCAACAACGATTTAGGCGCCGTCGCTTTTCGCGGCGACGTAAGGAAATTTGCATGACGTCCACTCGTCCCTCCATTTCTCGCGTTCCGTTCGTTCGTCGCGCTTCGCGAACGCTCGTTCTCGGTCTTGCGCTTGGTTTCGCCGTCGACGCGTCGATTTCGTTCGCTCAAACGTCGTCGACTCGCCCCGCCGCTCGTTCCGCTCAAACGACCGCGCGTCCCGCCGCCAAAGTAGCTCAAGCGCCGAACGCCGCTCGCCCGACCCGCGCCGCGACGCCGAACGCTCAAGCCGCGCCCGCCGCCGCGCCGCAAACCGCGCCCGCCGCCGACGCGCCCAAATTGTCCCCCGCCGAAGAAGCGAAATACCAAGAAGCGCTGCAACGCTTTAATTCGCAAAACTTAGCGGGAGCGCTTGCGTCGCTTCAAGAACTCGCCGCCTCGAACCCCGCCGCGACGCCGCCGCGTCTAATTTTAGCGCGTTGGTTCGCCGAACTCAAAAATCCGAAAGCGGTGAGAACGTCGCTCGAACTCGCGACCGAGGAATCGCCGAACGACCCGGAAGCCTTCCTCTCGCTCGCCGAAATTTCGCTCCTCGAAGGCTCCTTGACCGCCGCCGAATTGTTGACGCTCCAAGGCCGTCGCGTTCTCGCTCAATACGACGCCAATCCGACGCGCAAGCAAAACCTTACGCGCAAAGCGTTTACGCTGCAACTTGCCTATTCGAACGCTCGCGGACGTTGGGCCGCCGCTCAAGAAGCGATCCGCGCGTTGATCCAACTCGACGGCGAAACGGCGGAACTCGACCGAGCGCTCGGACGCGTCCTCTTCCAACAAAAACAAGACGCCCAAGCCCGCGAAATGTTCGTCCGCGCCGATAAACTGACGCCCGCCGCCGAAGCCGCGAACGCTCTGCCGGCCGACGCGTTGATTTCGCAACTTTACGCCGAACGCGGCGACCTCGACAACGCGAAAAAATATTTGGACGCCGCGTTGAAAGCGTCGCCTAAATCGGTTCCGACGTTGGCGTTATCGATTTCGACCGCCTTGGAGGAAAACGACCTCGATACCGCTTGGACGCGCGCTCGCCAACTTTACGCCAACGACAAAAGCGCCGCCGTTTTAAAGATTTACGGCAAAGTCGCGCTTTTCCGTTCCGATTACGCGCAAGCGGAAGGCGCCTTCCAAGAGGTCGTCCGTCAAAACCCGCTCGACGCCGAAGCGATCGCCGGGCTCGCGCTCGCGCTCTGCGAACAAGACGACGCCGAAAAACGCAAGCGCGCCGTTCAGTATGCGACGAGCAACGTTCAAAAGCAAGCGAACAATCGCGATTACCTCGCGACGCTCGGCTGGACGCTTTACCGCTCCGGCGACGCCGACGCCGCGATTAAAGTTCTGCAACAGTCGGTCGCCGACGGTCAAATCAACGCCGCCGCCGCGTATTATTTCGCCGTCGCGCTCAACGAAAAAGGGCAAACCGAAGCGGCGAAACAACTTCTGAACGCCGCGCTCGCGACGAAACCGCCGTTCGCCAAACGCGCCGCGGCCGCCGCCCTCGCGAAACAACTGGAAACGGCTCCCGCCCAACCGAAGAAATAAAAGAAGATAACGTTCGACGCCGCGACTTCGACTTTTTGTCGCGGCGTTTTATTTAACGCGTCGACGTTCGAACCTTTTCGGGTTTAACGCCGACGCAACTTTTTTTACCGTCCGACTTAGGAGACCAATAAATGTTCGTCGTCGAACAGCCTTTCGCGTCCGATTTCTTTTTCCGTTCGTTGGAAAAACTGCAAGCGCCCGTTCTCGCGAGCGCCGCCGTCGAGGAATTCAACGTCGCGAACCGCAACCTTAACTTGGTTTCGGACAAGGAGTTCGTCGAATATTACCGCAAAATTCCCGAGCCCTTGTATTGCAATTCGGAAAACGGACTAAGTTGCGTCGCCTCACTTTTACCCGACGCGCCGTTTGTTCGCTTCGCCGAATTGTTCAAGAATAAAGCGAAATTTCGCCAAGCCGTCGCGCCGCTTTATCCGAATTTCGCTTTCCGCGAAGTCGACCTAACGGAATTGCAAACGTTGCGATACGAAGACTTGCCGCGCCGCTTCGTTGTCAAGCCGTCGGTCGGATTTTTGAGCGTCGGCGTTCGTTTCGTCGCTTCCGAAGAAGATTGGGAGCGCGTTCGAGTCGAGATTCTCCGCGAAAGCGCCGCGTTCGCCGACGGCAAACCCGCCGATTTTCCGCGCGAAGTCGTCGACCTAACCCGTTATTTGATTGAGGAAACGGTCGACGGCGAGGAAATCGCGGTCGACGCTTATTTCGCCGTCGACGGCACGCCGGTCGTCCTCGACGTCTTGCGACACCCGTTCGCCGACGCGACCGACGTCCGCGACCGAATTTACACGACGTCGAAAAAGTTCGTTCGCCGCCTTTTGCCGACGCTCGAAACGACGCTCGCGCGAATCGGCGCAACCGTTGCGAACGCGTTGGATACGTCGTTCGACGTCGCGTTCCCGTTTCACGCCGAATTTCGCGTCGCCGCCGACGGTTCGCTCGTTCCGATCGAAGTCAACCCGGGTCGTTTCGCCGGTTGGCACACGACGGAGCTTGCGTTTTACGCTTACGGCGTCGACCTTTACGAAACGCTGACGCGCGGTTTGCACCCCGATTGGCGCCGTATTCTCGCCGACGCCGAGACCGACGACGTCGTTTCGTATTTCGCGATTTTCGAAACGCCGCCCGCGCTCGCCGGCGCCGCCGCAAACGCCGACGCCGCCTTCGATTACGACGCGTTAGCCCGAGAATTTTCGACGTTGTTCGAGTTGCGCCGAATCGATTGGCGCCGTCGTCCGCTCGCCGCGATCGCGTTCGCGCAAACGTCGGAGCCGCAAGAACTTGAACGCGTCTTGAAACTCGACGTCGAACGCTTCGTTCGTCGTTAAGCCGCGTTTTTCCTTTTTTAAAGCGTCGACGGTCGCCCGCTCGTCTCGAAAACGCGCGACCGTTTTATATTCGTCGCCGACGTAAGCAAATAAAAAAAGAGCGATCTAACGACCGCTCTTTTCTCGTTTTACGTCGGCTTGTTAAGAGTCGCGCTCCCAATCAACGCACTTTGCAGATAAAACGAACGACGCCAAACTCTTTCGGTTCGAGCGGTTCGGTAATTTCCCAACGCAAATTCAGCGAACCTTGTTCGTTCAGCTCCGCGAGGAACTCCGCCGGAACCGACGATTTCGCGGTGTTGTCGACGTAAGCGAGGCGGGCCGACAAGTTGTCGAGAATCGTTACGTTCCCGATCGGTTCGTCGCCGATATTTTCGAAACGCAACGTGAATTCGACCAGTTCGCCCGGGCGCGCCGCGTCTTTGTTCGCGATCTTAATCACCCGCAGTTTCGAGGTTTTCGTATCGTCTTTGACCGAGTAAATCGTTCCGGCGCCTTCGAGGTAAGTATTCGAAAACGCGTTGACCGTGTCGAGCGCGACCGCGACCTTTTGCTC
>JAZQAP010000610.1:0-2846 GCA_045545275.1 Thermoguttaceae bacterium
TCGGCTATCTCGATTTAACGAGCGACTTCGATACGAACGCTTACGCGAACGACGAATATTGCCAATTCCTCTCCGACGCTTTCGTTAACAACTTAACGTTTGAGTGTCCGGCGAACGCGCTCGGCGGGCAAATTTGGTGGGAACCGAACGATAAGTGGAGTCTAGGCCTTGGTTACAGCGAGTCCGACCGCGATTGCGTCGAGATGTTTAGCCGAGGCGTCGCGATCGCCGAAATCGATCGACGCGTTCAAATCGGCGAACTCCAAGGGACGTATCGAGGCTATGTTACGGCGAATTTCACGCCGCGCGAGTCGCTCGACGGAAACCGAGACGACCTTGTCAACGACGGTTGGGGGCTCTCGTTCGATCAAGAAATTTCGAAATACGTCGGTCTTTGGGGACGTTACGGTCAACAAAACGGCGAGTGTTGCGAGTTCGACCGCGCGTTGACCGCCGGTTTCGAGCTGCATTCGTTCAGCGAGGAACGCCCGGACGATATTCTTGGTTTCGGATACGGGATTACATGCGTAAGCGACGAGTTCGCGGCGCTTAACGAAGGAGCGGTCGACGAAAATCACTTCGAACTTTATTACTCGTTTCAAGTGAATAAATACTTTTCGGCGACGCCGTCCCTGCAGTGGATCGACGGCGTCGGCGGCGACGGCGAAGCGGAAGTCGTTTGGGCGCCGGGGCTTCGCGCGACGGTCGCGTTCTAAGCGTCGCGCTAAAAATCCTCCGGAACTTCGACTTCGACGAGCGGTTCGACGCCGCGTCCGACGAAAAACTTGCCGAACATAAAGTCCGACAAGAGGTTGCGACTTAAAATCGAGCGAATCGCCGGGCGCCGCGACGTCGAAACGTACAAAACGTAACGCTCGCGTCCAAGTTGAATTTGCCGCCCGACCGCGCGACCGTCGTCGACCGCTCGCAAATTTTCGCCGACCGTCGCGACGTCGATCTTAACCTGCCTTAACGCGCGGTTTGCGTTCCAGTCGAAAAGCGTCGCGACGCAAAGAGAACCGCCGCGACGTCGCGCCGACGTTTCTAAGACGCCGCCGTAAATCGTTTTAACGGCGAACGTTCCCGAGGTCGCGTCGATTGGGCGCGCGGTCGCGGAGAGGGAAAAGACGCGAGCGAACGGCGTCGAGGCGGATACTACGTCGCAAAACGCAAACGCTTGAAAGAAATCGTCTTGCGTAACAAAAGATTCCGCCGAGTCGAGCGGAAAAAGAGAACGAACGCGGAGAAGCGGCGACGGCGCTTGGGCGCATGGATTTTCCGTTCGCGATTTACTTGATTCCGCGTCGCGTTCGGCGTCCGAACCGTATACAACGTCGACGTTTAAGAAAAGTTTTTCTTTGCAAGCGACGAAAAGTCGCCGAGAAAGCGAGCGACCGTCCGACAACGGCAGAAGTCGTTCGACAAACGCGCCGTCGCCGTCGATTTCTTCGCAAAGCGTTTGCCATGGCCCGGTTGCGTCGAGTTTTTTCCCGTCCGCCCAAACGTCGGTTCGCCAATTTCCGGCGATTACGCGGCGGCGTCCGACGTAAATTTCGAGCGGCGAACGGAGCTGAGAAGAATTAGAAAACTCGACGTAAACTTCGTTGGTGTAGTCGGTTGCGTCGGCGGCGTCGGTTAAAAGCGCAAAACGACCGTCGCGACTAAAATGCGATTTTACGTCGCCTTCCGGAACTTCGACGTTAAGCGCCGAGAGAACGCGACTTCTAAGCGTCGATGGAACGGCGGCGACGTTGGAAACGGACTTGTTTTTCATCGATTTCTCCAAAACGCGACGATCAAACTAAGGAACGGCGGCTACCGTTCGAGGACTTCGATTCATTGTACCCGATTTTGGCGCCTTGGGAAGCGGCGCGCGCGAATCTTTGCCGATTTTCTCGCGAATTCGCGGCGCCCCTTGCGGTTTTGGCGACTTCGAGTATACTTAAGAAAAACGTCGGAGAGCGGCGAAACGTCGCGCGTATTTTCGATACGAAGACGTTGTTTAAGTTGTTGATTGATAATAGTTGAGATGAAGAAGATGAATCGAGAAAAGAGTCGGCAAATTTTTGAAAAAGCCTTAACGTTGATTCCCGGCGGCGTCAATAGTCCGGCGCGAGCGTTCGGCGGCGTCGGCGGCGCGCCCGTCGTGATCGACCGAGCCGAAGGACCGTTTCTCTTCGACGTCGACGGGAACCGCTATATCGACTACGTTCTGTCGTGGGGGCCGATGATTCTCGGGCACGGCGATCCGCGCGTCGTCGAAGCGTTGAAGCTAAGTATCGCTAAGGGAACGAGTTTTGGCGCGCCGACGCAAGCGGAAAACGACCTCGCCGAACTGGTCGTCAAATTGGTTCCGTCGATTGAAAAGGTGCGTCTTGTCAACTCCGGCACCGAGGCGACGATGAGCGCGATTCGCTTGGCTCGCGGCTATACCGGGCGCGACAAAATCGTCAAATTTATCGGCTGCTATCACGGGCACGTCGACAGCCTCCTCGTCGCGGCCGGGAGCGCGGCGGCGACTCTTTCCGTTCCGAACTCGCCGGGCGTAACTCCCGGAACGGCGGCGGATACGATTCTTCTCGAGTACAACGACGTCGACGCGGTTCGCAAAACGTTCGCCGAGCGCGGCGCCGAAATCGCGGGCGTCATCGTCGAACCGGTCGCCGGAAATATGGGGTGCGTTCCGGGAAAACCGGAGTTCCTGCAAGCGCTTCGCGACGAAACGAAAAAAGCGGGCGCGCTCCTGATTTTCGACGAAGTGATGAGCGGTTTTCGCGTCGCAAAGGGCGGCGCGCAAGAGGTTTACGGAATCGATCCGGACTTGACGACGCTCGGCAAGGTGATCG
>JAZQAP010000611.1:0-6962 GCA_045545275.1 Thermoguttaceae bacterium
CCGTCGCGGAGTCGTATCGGGGCGAAAACGCGTCGCTTTACCTGCAAACGAACCGGAATCGAGCCGCGTTGGCCGACTGGGCGCGTCGCAACGGCGGCGCCTTCGCTTCGGTCGAGATTTTTGAAGCGAACCTCGCGACCGAAGCGGGCGTCGGCGGTTTCGTCGACGGCGTTCTCGACGCGTTGAAAAAAGCGCAACAAACGGACGTTCCGCGACTCGACGCTTTCGTCGCGGCGGCGGGCGTCGACTTGATGACCCCGGAAATGAAGGCGGCGACCTTCGACGAACGGCTCCGGCGCGTTTGGGCGGTCGACGTCGCGGCGACGGTCGCGACGGCTCGTGCGTTCGGCGCGGCGGCGCGGGCGTTTCGACGGGCGGCGGAGGAAAAAGGGACGGCGACCGGCGGTTCTCCGGCGCTGGTTTTGTTCGGTTGGGACGGCGTCGAGCGCGGAATGGAGGGGGAAACGGCGCAGTTGTACGCGGTTTGCAAGGGCGCGGTCGTTTCGTTTGGGCGGTCGCTCGCGCAAGAGCTGGCGCCGGAGGTTCGCGTCAACGTCGTTTCGCCCGGCTGGATTCGAACGACTTGGGGCGCGGTCGCTTCGGAGGCGGCGACGAAGCGCGTCGCGGCGGAGTCGTTGAGCGGACGTTGGGGGACGGCGGAGGAAGTCGCGTCGGTCGTTCGATTTTTAACGTCGGACGCGGCGGCGTATGTGAACGGGCAAAACGTTCCGGTCAACGGCGGATTTTCGTTCCGGCGCCGCGTCGAAACGAGCGGTTAACGGCGGGCGAAAGGCGGCGTTCGCGTTCTTTAACGGAAGCGACTTCTTTTTTAAAGGAAAATGAAAGAACGCCCCTTGCGGAAAAGTTTTCTTCGGATATAATAAATCCAATTTTAGATCGACGTTTTCTCGCCTTCCGCCTTTCTAGCGTCCGGGCGGAGCGAACGGTTCGGCGGCGACGACGAACGCTCGGCGGAAACGAAAAGTCGGGCTTTTTCGAACGCGAACGGCGTTGGAGCGTCGCGACGACGCGCCGAATATTAAGGAAAAAAGTCGAGCGAAAACAAGCGAAAAACGGAACGACGAACTTGACGGCGCGCGGCGTGCGCGCCGTCGGAAGGGGAAAAATCAAAATGCGCATTGCTCTCGGAAGCGATCATCGCGGGGCTCAAATCGCTCAAAAAATTGCGGCGGACGTCCTTCTTCGCGAACATTACGCCGACTTGGCCGAAGCTCGGCGATACGGCGAACGCCTCGTCGGCGCGCATTTGATCGTCGGCGCGTCTCTTTCCGAATCGTTCGACGAAAACGAACGCGCCGAGTCGAACGAGGAAATCGCGATTTATTCGCTCGAACGAACGGCGCCCGGGCGCGTCGAGATTCGCAAACCCGATTTTGAGCGCGAAGAAACGGGCGACGCGGCGAAAGCGGTCGACTATCCGGACGTCGCGGCGGCGGTCGCCGAGGCGGTCGCGTCCGGCGAAGCGGACAAAGGGATTCTCATTTGCGGCACCGGCATTGGGATGTGCGTCGCGGCGAATAAAATTCGCGGCGTCCGCGCGGCGGTCTGTTGCAACGAAGTCGCCGCCGAGTTGAGCCGTCGGCATAACGACGCGAACGTCCTTTGCCTTTCCGGCGAATTTTTGGGCGTCGCCGAAATCGAAGCGCTCGTTCGCATCTGGTTGACGACGCCGTTCGACGGCGGACGGCACGCGCGCCGCGTCGATAAAATTTCCGCGCTCGAACAAGAAACCGGGCTTTAAAAAGCGGACGGGCGACGGTCGGCCGAAACGAGGGACGCCGCCAAGCGCGAAAGCCTTCGAAGAAAGATCGTCGCCGTTTGACCAAAGCGCCTATTTTAACGCATATCGCCGACGTTTTTACGTCGGCGCGTTTTTTTCTTGTTTTTCGCGAAAATTTTGAAAAAAAATCTTAATCGCAGGTTTATTTCTTGTCGTTTGCTTCTCTTTTTTATATAATAAAAGTAAGAACGCCGAACGTTTCCCTTGTCGGACGTTTGCGTTCATTGCAAAATTTGCGCAATTTCGCTAAATCGACGCGTCGATTATTAGACGTTGCTAGGAAAGTTGGCGCGACAATAATAAAAGGAGACGGAAATGGAATATTACGACAACGCGGCTCGCGGTATGGAACGCGGAGCGGTTTCGCTTTTGGAAGACGTCGGGGCGCGCTCGCGCTTCTTGACGCGAACCTATCTTAACCTGACCGGCGCCGTCGCGGCGTTCGCGGCGATCGAAACGCTCCTTTTCGCGTTTTGCGGCGATGCGATCGTCAATCTTTTCACCGCGAGCGGCAAACTGACGGGAATCGTTCTTTTGGCGCTCTGCTTGGGCGGGCCGTTCGTCGCGAACGCGATTTTGAACGCGTCGAAAACGAAGGTCGGGCATTACGTCGCGCTGGCGTTTTACGTCGCGATGTACGTTCTGATCTTTATGCCGATTTTGGCGGTCGCGCTCCACTTTACCGACGGCGGTTTACGGTTGATCGGGCAAGCGGCGGGGCTGACGATTTCGCTCTTCGTCGCGTTGACGGCGGCGGTTTTCGTTACGCGCAAAGATTTTTCGTTCCTGCGGTCGTTTTTGGTGTTCGCGACGCTCGCCGCGCTGTGCTTGATCGTCGCGTCGATGCTTTTTGGGTTTGCGCTCGGCGCCGTGTTCGCCGGCGCGATGATCGCGTTGGCTTGCTGTTATATCCTTTACGACACGTCGAAGGTGATGCTTCATTGCGACGAATCGATGGACGTCGTCGCGTCGATCGAACTGTTCGCGTCGCTGATGACGCTCTTCTATTACGTCCTTCACTTGCTGTTGTCGCTGAATCGCGAGTGAGCGGCGGCGAGGCCGAATAAACGGCAAAATAGCCGGTTTGGCGAAAAAGGGCGCTTTGCGTAAAGAGGCGTCCTTTTTCATCGCGAACGTCGAATTTGACGGTAAAATCGGTCGCGCGTAAAAAGACGGAGCGGCGAACGAAAATTTTTAAAAATTTTTTTGGAAATTTTTCCCGTTCGTCGCTTCGGCGTTTTGAAAGACGACGTTTTTTTAAACGATTATTGTTTAAAGGGTTGGGGAAGTCGGCGCGACGTTTGAAATCGCGTCGACGTTAAAATTCTCTTAAATTTTTCTTAAAAAAAACGTCGCGCGCCCCGCGAAACGGTTTCGCCCCCTTGAAAAAAAGGCTCGCGTTGTTAAAATGAAAGGACGCCGTTAATTGGGAGGGCGTGATTTTATCCGCGCTCGAGCCGCGTTTCAAAAAAACGACGGCGCGTCGCGAAAAAAGTTTGAGGAGACAACCGTTATGGCGATCGGCGCCCATGAGTTTGATTTAAAACAACTGGTGTTGTACGGCGGTTCGTTCGGGCCGCGCGAAATCGACCAGTTGCGCGAAGAAATCGCTCGCGATCTTAAAAAATTCGACGAGTTAAAAGAAGCGATCGGCGAACTCAAAGCGAAAGACGAAGAAGAGTTGAGCCCGGCGGTTCGGGTTAAGCTCGGCGTTTGCGAGTTCTTGGTCGGAAATTACGCCGATTCGTTGGCCTCTCTGAAGAAGGGGGACGGCGGCGCGCTCGCGCAGTTCTATTTTGCGAAACTCCGCGCCGTCAACAAGGAATACGACGAAGCGATCGCCGCGTACAATACCGCGCAATCGGCCGGTTATAACGTCGACGTGTGCGCGCTCGGTCGCGCCGAAGTTTACCGCGAAATGGGGCGGCTGTCGCAAAGTTTGCAGGAACTCGACTGCCTTTCCGGCGCCATCGAGCAAACGGCGGAATATCTGTACCAACGCGCCGCGACCGTCGGCGCCATCGGCGGGAATCCGCAAGAGTCGATCGCCTTGTACGAACGCGCGCTCGCCGTCGACCGCAACCATCCGGGCGCCCTTTTCGGGCTCGCGCTCGAAAACGAACGTCGCGGAAACGACGAAGAAGCGCTCGAATTGTACAAGCGCGCCGTCGCGCACTTCCCGACGAACGTCGGAACGTTGATCAACCTCGGGATTCTTTACGAAGACCTCGAGATGTACGACCAAGCGATCATCTGCTTCCAGCGCGTCCTCGACTCCTTCCCGACGAACGCTAAAGCCGCGCTCTTCTTGAAGGACGTCAAGGCGTCGAACGATATGCGTTTCGACGAAGACGAACAACGCAAACGCGACCGCATGGGCGTCGTGTTGAGCTTGCCGATCACCGACTTCGAACTTTCCGTTCGCAGCCGCAACTGCTTGGAAGACATGAAGATCAAAACGCTCGGCGACCTCTGCAAACACACCGAGCAAGACCTCTTGGGCAGCAAAAACTTCGGCGAAACCTCCTTGGCCGAAATTAAAGAAATTTTGCAGCAAAAAGGCCTTAAACTCGGAATGCACTCGACCGAGCGTCAACCGGTCGAAACGGTCGAAACGCAACAACTTTCGCCGGAAGAACAAAGCGTTTTGGCGCGCGACGTCGCCGACCTGAAGCTGTCGGTGCGCGCTCGCAAGTGCATGAACCGTTTGAATATTCAAACGATCGGCGAATTGGTCAAGCGTTCGGCGGACGAACTCCTCGAATGCAAAAACTTCGGCGTTACGAGCTTGAAGGAAATTCGCGAAAAACTGGTCAACTTCAACGTCAAGCTCCGCGGCGATTGATCGAGCGCGACGGGTGTTTTCGGGCGTCGGCTTCGGTCGGCGTTCGAAAAAAAGGCGAGTCGAGTTATTGAAGCGACCGTGCGGCGGCGCGTCGGCGATAGGCGACGATTCCGGCGAACGGTCGTTTTTTCTTGTCGGAACGGAAACAGACTGGCGACGTTTGCCTCGCGCCGAAAAAACGGCAAAAATTCGGCTGTTTGCGCGAAGTCGAAGAAAAGCGGCGACTTGGCGGCGGAAATCGGCTGTTTGCGCGAAGTCGAAGAAAAACGGCGACTTAGCGGCGGAAATCGGGCGTCGCGTCGCGGCGAAAAGCGGTTTCGAAATAAGGGAAAATTAACGTTGTTTGAATATAAGTTGCTGAAAAAGGACGCGAAAACGGCGGCGCGTCGCGGCGAATTTACGACTCCGCGGGGCGTCGTGCAATTGCCGACGTTTATGCCGGTCGGAACGCGCGGTTCGGTGAAGGGCGTCGAAGTCGGACTTCTTGAAGAAACCGGCTCGCAAATTGTTTTAGGGAACACTTATCACTTGATGTTGCGTCCGGGCGAGGAAATCGTTCGCGAACTCGGCGGGTTGCACAAGTTTTGCGGCTGGAAAAAGCCGATGCTGACCGACAGCGGCGGTTTTCAACTCTTTTCGTTGGCGAAACTTACGAAGATTAACGAAGAGGGCGCCGTTTTCCGTTCGCACATCGACGGTCGCAAGATCGCGCTGAATCCGGAGCGTTCGGTCGCGATTCAAGAAGCGTTGGGCGCCGATATCGCGATGGTTTTCGACCACGTGATCGCGCTCCCGAATACGCGGCGAGCGGTCGAAGACGCGATGGAGCGGACGATTCGTTGGGCGGCGCGTTCGCAAAAGGCGCATACCCGCGACGATCAAGCGCAGTTCGGGATCGTGCAGGGCGGTCTTGAATTCGACTTGCGCCGCCGTTGCGCCGAAGCGTTGGCCGAGCTGGACTTCCCGGGATACGCGATCGGCGGGCTCAGCGTCGGCGAAGAACCGTCGGCGATGTACGAATGCATCGACGCGACGACGCCGCATATGCCGGAAAATAAACCGCGTTACCTGATGGGCGTCGGTCGTCCGGAAGATTTGCTCGAAGGCGTTCTGCGCGGCGTCGACATGTTCGACTGCGTGATGCCGTCGCGCAACGGGCGCAACGCGATGGCGTTCACCGATTACGGCCCGATGCGGTTGCGGAACGCCCGGTACGAACGGGACGACCGCCCGCTCGAAGAGGATTGCCCGTGTCCGGCGTGTCGGCGGAGCCGCGCTTATATTCGGCATCTTTTCGTTACCGGCGAAATGCTCGGGCCGGTTTTGTTGACGATTCACAACATTACTTATTATCAGCGTTTGATGGAACGGGCGCGTCGAGCGATCGAGCAAGACGCCTATCTCGAATTTTACCGCGAGCGGTTCGCCGGTTGGGCGGCGGGCGTTCCGGATTGACGACGAAACGTTCCTAAGGGAAAACGCGACCGTTCGACGAAACGGTTGAATTAAGTTAATTTAGGAAAGATGGGAAAACGGGAGCGCCGCGTCGGGTAAAACGGGGCGACTTGTTTTTTCGTCGAAACTAAGTCGAGCGAACGGAGGCGCGCGATGAAATCGGCAAACGGCGCGAAACCCAAATCGTTGGCGTTCAATTTGACGCCGCTGATCGACGTTACCTTTTTACTGATCGTTTTTTTCGTTATGTCGAGCCAAATGATTAGCGAAGAAACGGCGATGGAGATGACGCTTCCGCGCGAAACGTCCGGCGAAGCGGCGGAAAAAGACGAAAACGGCAAGCTGATCATCAACGCGCCGAACGCCGACGCGATTTTTATCGGCGCGAAGCGCGTTTCGCTTCCGGAGTTGCGCGAGCGGCTCGTTCGCGAAAAAAGCCGAGCGACCGGGCCGGTTTCGGCGCGGATTCGAACGAACCGCGACGTTCCTTACGGCGCGATCGAACCGATTCTCGTCGTTTGCGCGCAAGCGGGCGTTTACGACGTGTCGTTCGCCGTCGTCGGCGAATGAGCGGGCAAGTCGAACGAAGCCAAGGTAAAACGCAAGAAACGAAAAAAGCCGAGCGGTCGAACGTTCGGCTTTTTCTTTTTTAAGGGGGCGCGTCGGCGAAACGCGATCGTTAACGAACGAACGTCGAGCCCGACTCTTCTTCCATTCGAGCGGCGCGCCAAGCGACCGACGTTAGGGCCGCCTCCATTTGCCGTTCGAGAAGCGCGGCCGGTTGATTGCGCGTTAGACGTTGGAGCAAAACGCCGCGCGAGGTAACGAATTGAATCGTCGGCGACGCGTTGACGCCGAATT
>JAZQAP010000612.1:0-2292 GCA_045545275.1 Thermoguttaceae bacterium
CCCGAAACGGCGCGATTTGTCGGCGGGCGCGTTCGGTAAAATAAACGTGTTTTTTCGGAAAAGAAGTAAGGAAGGGCGATAAAATCCGACGTGTTAAGCGCGGAGAAAAAGCCAAGAAAGGAAAAACCCTCCGTTTGTTCCGGAAATAAGAAGCAAACGGAGCGGAAAAAAGGAGCGCGGAACGAACGCCGCCGCGACCGAACGACGTTTGTTTCGAAAACCGATTAACGTTGCAACGCGGCGCCTTCGGCCGATTCGGCGACTTGCGAATCGACCGGGCTTTCGACCGGCGCGTCGGCTTGACGCGGACCGGAGTCGCCGTCGGAGTCGGTCGCGCCGGGACGGTAAACGGCGAGTTCGTCGACGCCGTCGCCGTTGAAGTCGCCGACGACCGGAACGTCGCCCGCTTGCCCAAAACGAATCGACGCGTCGAAACGTCGGTCGCCGTCGGAGTCGATCAACCAATCGCCGTTGGAGAAGAGCCCGATCGAGTCGACGCCGTCGCCGTCGAAGTCGCCGACGACCGGAACGTATCCGGCGCCGCCCATCCGTTCGAGTCGGACGTCGCCGTCGTTCCAGCGACCGTCGCCGTTCATGTCGAAATACCAGTCGCCGTTGCGATAAACGCCGATTTTCGCAACGCCGTCGCCCGTCCAGTCGCCGGTAAGCGCGATATCGCCGTCGTTCCCGTATTGGAAGACGTGGTCGATGAGGTCGACGCGCACTTGGCCGGCGTCGCGGTGTTTCGTCGCGCGGAGATTCAGCTCGCTTCGGCTAAACAACTCTTCGCTCGGCGGGACGTTCTTGCCGCGGTCGACGGTAATCGTTCGGTTGTGGTCGGTCGGGAGACCGGGTTCGACCGCGATCGCCTGCGGGTCGGTCGCCCATTGGGGGCCGAAAATCCCGATGTCGGCCTTGCCGTCGCCGTCCCAGTCGCCGGAGACCGGTTGGTCGCTTCGGGAACCGAGTTCGGCCCAAAGGTCTTCTTCGTCGAATTTGCCGTCGCCGTTGCGGTCGAGGAACCAACGCCCGTCGACGTAAATCCCGATATAATCGGCGCCGTCGCCGTTCCAGTCGCCGACGATCGGTTTCGCGTCCTCGGCTCCAAATTTGTAATTGGCGAAGATTTCGCCGTCCGCGCCGCGAATCAACCACTCGCCGCCGTCGAAACCGTCGTCGAGCGACCAAGAGACGTCGACGTAACGATAGGAACCGCCGGCGCCGTTGTTGTAATCGCCGCGGAAACCGAACGTCGTCGTCAACGCGTCGATCGAACGGGGCGAACCGCCGTTCAAGACGCTAAGTCGCCAAGATTGCGCCGCCGGGAGACCGCCTCCGCCGAAGAGCGTCGTCGTCGCGCCGGGGATATACGGTTGGTTGAAGGTATACGGGAAGTGCGTCGGGGAACCGCCCCAATAATTCGACGGAATCGAAACGGGGAGGGAATTTCCGCCCGCGTCCGGAATCGTGTCGCGCGGCGGCGTTTCCGGGGTCGGATCCGGGTCTTTCGGTTTTTCCGGTTCCGGAATCGGGAGTTCGCCGAAGTCGTAATCGACGCCCGCGTCGCCCGGTTGGACGGTGATCGCGAAGAGGTCGTCGTTCTTCATTTCGCCGCCAAGGGAGCCGACCGCGTCTTTGCCGTCGTTGTAACCGGACGGCTGCGTTTCGACGACGCGGTAAATTCGGTTCGGTTCGAGACCGTCGAAGAGGTAGGCGCCGTCGGCGTTCGTTTGGACGGTTCGCCCGGTCGCGACGTACTCGCCGGTTTCCTTATCGAGAACCCAAAGGGTCAACGTCGCGCCTTTGATTCCGACTTCGCCGGAGTCAAAAACGCCGTCGTCGTTCTTGTCTTCGTAAACGTGCCCCGCGATCGACGCCGGACGGAGTTCGCCGAAGTTGTATTCGATCCCGGCGCCGCGACGCGGAAGCTCGATTTCGGCGATTTCGTCGTTCGTCGAGGAGACGCCGACCGTCGCGCCGAAGATCGTTCCGATCGCTTCTTTGCCGTCGAAGTAAGCGTCCGGTTGCGTTTCGCGAACGATATACGTTCGTTCCGGCTCCAAATTGTTAAATTCGTAATAACCGTTTTCGTCGGTCTTTTGCGTCGCGACGAGCGTCGCCGTTCCGTCCGCTTCGACGACGTAAAGGCTGAGGACGACGTCCTTAATCGGCGCTTCGTTTTCGCCGCGCAACCCGTCGTTATTGTCGTCTTCGTAAACGTACCCGCTGAGCGAACCGAGCGGAAGGAGTTCGCCGAAGTTGTACTCGACGCCTTGCGCGTCCCAATAAACG
>JAZQAP010000613.1:0-4476 GCA_045545275.1 Thermoguttaceae bacterium
AGGGCCAAGCTCTTCGGAATCGCGGTCGCCGGGTTTTCTTTTCCCTCGAACTCGAGCGAAACGAAACCTCGGTAGTTATATTTCCGGAAGAGTTCCCCGTATTTAGCGTAATCGAGCGGAAGCGAGTACCACAAGCCGCCGCCGTAATAAGTTTTCGCCTGCACAAAATGAGCGCGCGGCAAGACTTTTTCGAACTGCTCGACCGTTTCGTCGAGGAAGTTGCCCGTGTCGAGGCAGCAACCGAAATAGGGC
The DNA here is from genome assembly GCA_045545275.1 of Thermoguttaceae bacterium. Classification (GTDB taxonomy): domain Bacteria; phylum Planctomycetota; class Planctomycetia; order Pirellulales; family Thermoguttaceae; genus RUG369. The sequence goes on from JAZQAP010000613.1 coordinate 253, forward strand.
GAATCGATCGCGTCGAGAACCTTAATTAGCCCGTCGGCGGTGCGCGCCAAGCCCCAGTGATTTTCTAAGCAAAGCATCACGCCGTTCTTTTCGGCGCACGGCAAAATTTTCTCGAACGCGTCGACGACCCAGCCGAACGCTTCCTCGTCGGTGTGTCCCGGGAGCGGATTTTCGATCCCGCGGTGTTCCATCAACGCGTCGAAGCTGCCCCAAGAGTCCCAACGCCCGGTGTTGACGCGGATCGCCGGAATCCCCATTTCGGCGGCCAGTTCGACGCTATGTTTGGTGATTTCGATATTTTTTTGGCGCTCTTCGGCGTCCGGACGCACGAACGTCTGGTGCGTCGACATACAGCAGAGCGACAGCCCGTATTTGAACGCGTCGCGACGCAAGCTCTTCAAATACGGCATATCGACGCGGTCGAGTTGCTTTTCCAAGACTTCGAACGCGTCGAATCCGGCGTCGGCGGCTTGGCGCAAACACCAATCCATCGGCGCCTTGTCTTTCGCGAAATGCCAATAGGAGTAACTCGAAACGGCGATCGGGTTCCCGCGACGCGCCCCGGACGCCGATTTCGGCGGCTCTTGCGCTTGAACGTTGTTCGCGCCGACGGCCAAGCCGGTCAATCCGAGCGCCGCGTTTTTCAAGAAAGAACGTCGATTCGCGTTGTTTTCCATCGCCGATTTACTCCTTACCTTCTTCGCTATATTCTCTATATTAACGGCGCCGCAAACGTTTCGACGCCGTTTTTCCTTTTCCGCTTCGACTACTTCGACAATTTCGTTTGCGTGAAGTGGCGATGCACGTCGAGTTGCGACGGTTTCAGTCCGAGCGCCATCCCGACCAAGTCGGTCAGGTAGAAGATCGGAACGTCCGCCGCCAAGCCGAGTTTCTTCGCGTCGGCTTGCTTCATATCGAGGTTGACTTGGCACATCGGACACGCGACGACGACGCAGTTGGCGCCGGAATCGAGCGCGTTTTTCAAAATGCGGTGCGACATTTGCGCGACGCCGTCCGCGTCGCAGAGCGTCAACCCGCCGCCGCAACAGACCGTCTTGCAGTTCCATTCGACCGGCGACGCGCCGAGTTTCGCAAGGAGTTCGTCCATCGACGTCGGATGTTCGAAGTCGTCGAATTTCAACGTCTTCGGCGGACGCGTCAGGAGGCACCCGTAATAGCAGGCCGGTTTGAACTCTTCGAGTTTGCGCGTCGCTTTTTCGGCGATAACGTCGTATCCGACCGCTTGGAACACTTGAATCAAGTTGAGGACGTCGACCGAGCCGGAAAGGGGCGTTTCGACGATTTTTTCCATCTCGGCGCGCACTTCTTCGTTTTGAAGTTCGTCGCTCGCCTTTTTCAGCTCCATCGAACACATCGGGCACGGCGCGAAAAGGCGGTCGAGATTCATTTTTTGCGCGATCCCCAAGTTGCGGGCCGGAAGCGCGGTCGCCAGCTTCTTGTTGATCGAGTGCGCCGCGGTCGCGCCGCAACAAATCCAATCTTGAAGTTCGTCGAGTTGAACGTCCAACGCCTTCAAACACGCGCGCACCGACGTTTCGTAATCGTCCGACGAACCGTGCAGAGCGCAACCCGGATAATAACCGATATTCATTTTCGAAACCTCTTTCAAACGTTCGTCGTTCAGATTTTCACGCCGCACTTGTCGAAGATGCGCTTCACGAGAGCCTTGTCTTTAACCGGCGAACCCAGTTTGAAGTGCAACTTTTTCTTGCCCAACATTTTCGGGCCCAGCGTCGCGTCTTTGAGCGCGCCCATCAGCTCGAAACGGCTCAAGAAATGACGAATTTCGAAGTCGGCGACCATTTCCAGCTCGTTCGTGCGACCGTTTTTGCGAACGCTGCGCAGGAACGCCTTTTGGAACGCGACGATTTTCGCCGCTTCCGGCGACGCGCAGTTTTCCTCGATCGCGATTTGACGCATCGCGTCGATCACGCCGGCGACTTCGCAAGATTTCGGGCAGCGCGCCGAACAGGTCAAGCAGGAAACGCAACGCCAAATCGAGTCCGATTCCGCCCCTTCGAGAACGTCGCCCGTTTGCGCGGCGCGCATCAGACGCGTCGGCGACAACTTCATCGAGACGCCGCGAGGGCACCCCGCCGCGCATTTGCCGCATTGGTAACAGTCGTTAAGTCGCGTGTGCGCCAAGGTTTCGACGCGCGTTTTCCAATCTCGTTTCGACGTCCCCATTCCGTCTCCTCGAATATTTATTTAAAATGATATACAAGCGCGGGAATTAGACGGCGCTAACTATTTCCTCCGCGCCGTTACTCCGCGATTCTTACAATTATGACGATTCATTTAATTCTGTCAAGACGAATTAAGCCGACGGAAGCCAAAAGTTCCCGTCTTATTTTTAATTTTAAAGCGCGTCGACAAAATTTTCAAGTTTTTTTGCCGAAAAAATCTTTATTCTCGAAGATTTTTCAAGCGCTTCGCTCGGATCCGGAACGATAAAGGTTAAAGCGCGCTTGGTTTTCGCCGATAAACGACCGACGCGAGCGTTCCTTCGACGTCGCCGGTTTTCGCTCCCGTTTTCGTCCCGCTTCACCCCAAAATCGAGAATTTAACGAATGAAAAACGCTTCGTCGGACAACAACCGCTCGTTTTTTGGGAAAACGCTCTTTTTTTACGGTCGGTTAGCTTTTTCGCCGCGACGCGACGCCGAACGCTTCGCCCGCGAACGCGGTTTTCGAGTCGCCTCGACGCTTCGCGAAACGGTCGACCGAATCGTTCTCGGCGAAGGAGAGCCGCTCGCGCAAGTTCGCGCCCGACTCGCCGCCGAATTCGACGAACGCTCGCGCCGCGCTTTCGAACTCGGAACGCTCGTTCTCGTTTCGGAAACGCAATTTTGGAACGAATTGGCGGCGACGTATCCGACCGACGCGCCGAAATTGTCCCCGACGCCTCGATCGCCGACGCCGCCGTTAACGCCGGAAGAACCGCCGCGCCGCTCGCCGAACGACGCGTTTCTCTTCCCGGAACTCGCGCCTTCCGACGTCCCGCGCTCGCTTCCGCCGACGCCGCCGGAAGCGGAGTCGGAACCGTCGCTCGAAACGCTCGAAGAACTCGCCGCGACCGAACAATTCGGTTGCACTCCGGCCGCGCTCGCGGAGCTGGTCGGCGTTTCGATCGAAACGGTTCGCCGCTGGCGCCGTCGCGGGCTTCTCTCGACGACGGTCGAAAACGGGCGGCTTCCGTCGTTCTCGACGCGCGCCGTTCTCGTCGCCAAGCGTCTCGCGTTCCTTTGCTCGACCGGGCTTTCCGACGAGTTCGTCGAACGCCGCGTCGCCGCCTTCCGCGATTTCGGCCCCGACGTCGAGTCGATTATCTTGCGTTTGACCCTTTCGAGCGACGGTCGCGATGTTCTCCTCGACGGCGACGCGGGCCCGGTCGACTTCCGCGGCCAACGCCGGTTCGATTTCGGCGCGCTCCCGACCGACGGCTCCGGGCCGCTCCCGCCGACGCCCCCCTTTCTTTCGCAAGCGGAAGAGGAAATCGCGCTCGCCGAACGCCTCGTCGAGCGGTTCGAAACGCCGATTCAAGCGTCGGAGCCGCTCGCGCCGCCGCCGTTTCTCGCGTTTTTCGCCGACGCGTCGACGACGGTCGCGTCCGTTCCGCCTATTCTTCCCAAATCGCCCGTTTCGCCAAGTCCGCCCAATCCCCCAAGCTCGCCGACTCGCGTCGAAAAGACGCCGACGAAGCGCGTCGAGTTTTCCGCCGCTCCGTCGACGCGGTTCGACTTTTCCGTCTCCCCCTTTTCCGACGCCGAACAAACGACGCGCCCCGTTCTCGCGTTTGACAAAGCCGCTCGCGAACGTTGGCGCGACGCGACGAAACGCCGGGTCGTCCGACTTTGCGAATCCGCTTGGAACCTCGAACGCGAAGGATATTGGGAAGAAGCGGCCCGGCTCTATCGCGGCGCGCTCTTGGCGGGCGGTCTCGACGCCGGCGTCTGCTTCCGGTTGGGGAAACTCCTTTATTTGCTCGGCGACTTCGCGGCGGCTCGCGAACGTTTTTACGCGACGCTGGAACTCGACGAAGATTTCGTCGACGCCCGGTTCGAGTTAGCCAAAACGCTCGTCGCGCTCGGCGAATTCGACGACGCGACCGCCGCGTTCGAAGGCGCGCTCGCCGAACGTCCGAACGACCCGAACGTCCGATTCGAACTCGGGAAACTTTATCTCCGACTCGGGCGCCGGGAAG
>JAZQAP010000614.1:0-1534 GCA_045545275.1 Thermoguttaceae bacterium
AGGGGTGCGGCCCGGGCGCTCCGTCATGAGTCGCGTCTCGGAGACGAAGGAGTCGGTCGATGACGCGAAACGTCGCGTTTGGGCGTTGGAGAAAGCGGATAACGATTTTAACGTCGGCGTTCGTCGTCGCGGCGTTCGTCGTCGCGGCGGGGGCGCGTCTTTGCGCCGACGAAACGAACGGCGGCGCGTCGTCCGATATTGGCGAAACGACCGGCGAAAATTCCGGAAGCGGCGTTTTTCACTTCGACGCTTCGACGCGGTGGCCCGAATGGGATTCGGCGTCGGACGCGTCGTTGCGTTTTCGCGTCGACGCCGTCGTAAAGTTTTCCCGCAACGAGGACGAGGAGCGTTCGTTTCGAACGTCGTCCGTTTTTTTCGACGATTTCGCGTTCGATTTTATCGGCGACAACGGCGAAATTATCGTCTATTCGTTCAGCGAGAAGAAATTCGCGTTGATCGATCCGATACGGCGTTTGCGAACGGAAGTCGACGCCGAAGAAATCGACCGTTTCTTGGAAAACGTCAAGCCTCTTTTGGAAAAACGAGACGACGCGTTTTGCGCCTTTATGCTCGAACCGACGTTCGAGGTTTCGCGCAAAGAAGACGAACTCTTGTTTCAAAGCAAATGGATCGATTATCGCGCGACGACGCGGGCCTTCGACGATCCTAAAATCGCCGACGCGTATTTTGATTTCGCGAACGCTCTTTGCAAATTGAACGTCTTTATGAATCCCGGCGCGGTAACGCCGTTGGCGCGTTTGGAACTGAACCGACTTTTCCAGGAGGAAGCGCGTTTTCCGGAGAAGTTGGTCGTCGACGTCTATCCGAAGGGAAAAATGTTCTTTAATCGTTCGTTCCAAGCGAGCAACGAATACAAGCTGGCGCGTCGGCTTTCCGAAAAAGATCGCAACCGCGTGATGCGAGCGATTCATTTCGCCGCGCAATTTCAAGAAGTCGGGTTCCGAACGTATTATCAAAAATCGAACGAACGCTGAACGAACGGACGCGAAAAAACGGAAAAGCGAGCGGAACGGTCGAACGTTTATCGGGATGTTTCGCCGCCTTTTTTCTTGTCGCGTCGGGGCGTTTTGCCGCTCTTTTTCTTGTCGCGCCTGGACGATTCGCCGCTCTTTTTCTTATCGCGTCGGGGCGTGTGGCGCTTTTTTCTTGTCGCGCTTGGGTGTTTGGCGCTTTTTTTCTTGTCGCGCCTGGATGATTCGCCGCCTTTTTTCTTGTCGCGTCGGGGAGATTTGAGATTTTACGGCGCGGGGCGACGTTGCGAGACGCCAAGCCGAACTTTTTAGGGGCCAACGGCGCCGCGAACGTTCGGCGGGCGGGCGCTAAGGCGGCGCGCGGGAACGTAAAACGCCGCGAGGAAGAAAACAAGAAAGAAAAAACGTCCGCCGGGCGGCGCGCTGGTGCTCTATACCACGCGCCACGGGGCGACGCCGCGCTAGGCGGAGCGGATTGCGCAGCCGCTGGATGCGCTGGTCAAGGAAGCCGCCTATGCGAAAATCGCAAAGGCGAAGACGTA